>JBEDKR010000110.1:0-6548 GCA_041172005.1 Pseudomonadota bacterium | reverse complement strand
CTATCAACCGGTAGCGGCCACGCCCAGCACCGTAGACGCGCAGACATTGGCCGACATGCTCAGCCGCGCCCGCCAACCGCTGGTGATCGTCGGCGGTGCCAACTGGAGTGAGCAAGCCTGTGCCAACCTAGCCCAATTTGCCAAGGCATGGAACCTCCCCATTGCCGCTTCTTTTCGCCGCCAAGACTTGCTTGACAACCGACAGGACAACTACGTCGGCCACCTGAGTCTGGGCATCAACGCCAAACTCGCTGAGCGCCTGCGCACAGCCGATCTGGTGTTGGCGGTCGGCACCCGGCTCGGCGACATCACCACCGACTCTTATACCAACTTGGTCGCGCCGCGCAGCCAACAAAAGCTGGTTCATCTGCACGCCGATGCGGCTGAGTTAGGCCGCGTCTACCAAGCGGATCTCGCCATCCTCACCGGCGTCAATGCTGGCGCCGCCATGCTCGCTGCGATGGATGCACCCAAGACCGTCAGCTGGGCCGACTGGACACACAATGCACGCCACGACTACCTTGACTTCACGGCCGTGCCAGCGCCACGCCCCGAGCGTGAAGGGGTGGACATGGCGCAGGTGGTCGGTCATCTGAACAGCATCCTGCCGGATGACGCAATTCTCACCAACGGTGCCGGCAACTACACCGTTTGGCTGCATCGCTTTTACCAATACCGTCAATCACGCACCGAGCTCGCACCCATCTGCGGCGCCATGGGTTATGGCTTTCCTGCTGCGATTGCGGCGAAACGCCGTCATGCGGAACGCACGGTGGTGTGTTTTGCTGGCGATGGCTGCTTTCTGATGTATCCACAAGAACTGGCAACAGCAGTGCAGTTTCAAATACCGGTGATCGTCATCGTCGTCAACAACGGCATGTACGGGACGATCCGCATGCATCAAGAAAAGCGCTTCCCCGGCCGTATTTCAGCGACCGATTTGCAAGGGCCAGACTTCGTCGCCCTGGCCAAATCCTTTGGCGCTTACGCCGAGCTGGTGGAAACCAGCGATGAGTTTCCAGAGGCCTTTGCACGCGCACAAGCTGCCGGCAAGCCAGCCCTGCTGGAGTTGCGTACGGATGTTAAGCAGATCACGCCGGGGATGCGACTTTGAGCTCTGTTGGCTGATCCATCACCCGCATGCCCTTTTCTTTCCCGGCTTGTTCCCGGCTCAGCTGCCATCCCGAGACGCTTTCCGACATACTGGAATGACGATGCCGCCAGCGATTCGGCGGCAAGCCAACTCTCGGGAATTTATGCGCAAGACATCCATCGACAAAAAGAAAATTCATTTTTTACTGCTCGAAGGGGTTCACCCTTCAGCCGAAGAATTGATCCGCGCGGCCGGCTACACCAACGTCGACAGCGTCACCGGCTCACTGCCCGACGCTGAACTCAAAGCGCGTTTGGCCGACGTGCACTTTCTGGGCATCCGCTCGCGCACGCAACTCACTGAAGATATCTTTGCGCATGCGCCCAAACTCACCGCCGTCGGCTGCTTCTGCATTGGCACCAACCAAGTTGACTTGGCGGCGGCGCGCCAACGCGGCATCGCGGTCTTCAACGCACCGTATTCCAACACCCGCTCAGTTGCCGAGCTGGTGCTGGCCGAGGCGATTTTGCTGCTGCGCGGCGTCCCTGAAAAAAGCGCGGTCGCTCACCGCGGTGGTTGGCTCAAGTCGGCTGAGAACGCTTACGAAATACGCGGCAAAACGCTAGGCATCATCGGCTACGGCTCGATCGGTACGCAGCTGTCCGTGCTGGCTGAAGCACTGGGCATGAAGGTGGTTTTTTTTGATGTAGTGACCAAGTTACCACTAGGCAATGCCAGGCAAATGCTCAGCCTGCACGAGCTGCTCGCCGTCAGCGATGTGGTCAGCCTGCATGTGCCGGAAACCCGCGCGACGCAATGGATGATCGGTGCCAATGAAATAGCCTTGATGAAGCACGGTAGTGTCTTGATCAACGCGTCCCGTGGCAGCGTGGTGGAGATTGATGTGCTGGCCGAGGCGCTGACTTCGCGCAAGCTGCTGGGCGCGGCGATTGACGTCTTCCCGGTGGAGCCGCGCAGCAACGCGGACGTCTTCGAGTCACCCTTGCGCGGTCTTGACAACGTCATTCTCACACCGCACGTCGGCGGTTCGACCATGGAGGCGCAAGCCAATATCGGTGTTGAAGTCGCTGAAAAGCTGGTCAAGTACAGCGACAATGGCACATCTACATCGGCGGTCAACTTTCCCGAAGTGGCACTGCCGGCCCACCCCGAGAAACACCGGTTGCTGCACGTGCACCGCAATGTGCCGGGCATGCTGTCGCAGATCAACCAGATTTTTTCTGACAATCACATCAACATCGCGGCGCAGTATTTGCAGACGCATGACGACATCGGCTACGTGGTCATCGACATCGACGCCATCGATTCTGACAAGGCGCTGAGCAAACTAGCCCAAGTGCCGGGCACGATCCGCAGTCGCGTTCTTTTTTAACGCGCTTCTTTGTTACAGTCGGCCCAACAACCGGCTGAAACTATGCGCACTTTGCCCGTCACTCTTTTTGCTTTCAAAACCCTGCGCATGGTCGCGCTGTTATGGCTGAGCCAGTTAGCATTGCTGGCGCAGGCCCAAACGTTCAAGATCGACTGCGATGCCGAAGCCAGCATCCCGCAACTCGACAACAAAAAACTCGCGCCCGCCAAAATCACCATCGAGTTGCAAAACATTGGCAGCCATGTGTACTTCAATGTGGTCGGCCCGACGGACTACCAAATGCGCGTCAGCAGCTTGGTCACTGAGCAGTATCTGGGTGCCAATCTGATGACGGCCGCGCGCTTGGGCGCCAACAAGAAAAACAGAACGAGCGGCCGCGAAAACCAAATCACCATCGACCGTGAGAGCGTGGCCTACGCCGGCTACAACGACACCGATTACCAGGGCAAGAGTGTGCGCATTATGTTTGAAGGCAAGTGCAAACTGCCAAGGCAATAACTTGCCGCACGTCCCCTATTTTCAAGAATCAACACATGCCAACAGAATCGAAACTTAACGCACCAGCCCCAGCGGGCAGCGCCATCATCAAAGCCAAAGCGCTTGGCTTTCCTTGGGACACCATCGATCCCTTTTTGTTCTGCGCGTACCACGACGACGCCTATCCGGCGGCCAACGCAGAGATGGGACCGGCGGTGTCGCTGAGCGGCCGCACCTTGGGGCAAGACTTCAGCCGCAAAGACGGCTGGAGCATGTACCACGGTCAAACCGTGCCGGGCTTTCCCTCGCATCCGCACCGTGGCTTTGAAACCGTCACCATCGTCCGCAAGGGTTTGATCGACCACTCTGATTCGCTAGGCGCCGTGGCACGCTTTGGCCGCGGCGACGTGCAGTGGCTCACAGCGGGCCAAGGCATCGTCCATGCGGAGATGTTCCCCCTGCTGGCCACCGACACGGACAACCCGCTGGAGTTGTTTCAGATTTGGCTGAACCTGCCAGCGCGCAACAAGATGGTGACACCGCACTTCACTATGTTTTGGTCTCAAGATATTCCGCATCAGATCACGCAAGACGCGGCTGGCCGCAGCACCGAGGTGGCGGTGATCGCGGGTCGACTGGCTGACGCTGGCGCACCGCTTCCGCCGCCACCCGATTCATGGGCCGCACAGGCTGACGCCGATGTGTCCATCTGGACGCTGCGCATGGACCCCGGCGCCAGCTGGACTTTACCCGCGGCCGTTGGCGCAAACACGCAGCGCAGCTTGTACTTCTTCAAGGGCCAAAGCGTTCGCATCGATAGCGAGAACATCAACAGCCACGCCGCGCTAGAGTTGCGCGGCGACCGCGCTGTGGCGCTGGTCAACACCGGCAGCAGTGTGGCCGAATTTTTGCTGCTGCAAGGCAAACCCATCGCCGAGCCGGTGGTGCAGTACGGCCCGTTTGTCATGAACACGCAGGCCGAGATTCGGCAAACGCTGGCCGACTACCAGCGCACCCAGTTTGGCGGCTGGCCGTGGGAGGACAACGCCCCGGTGCATGGCCGTTCGCCAGAGCGCTTTGCGCGGCATCCAGATGGGCGCGAAGAGCGACCGCTGGTATTGAGCACGTGACCCTGCTCCGACAATAAAAAAGCGCCTCAAGGGCGCTTTTTTGCATGAAGGCCAAGCCTTCTGCTGTGGCAGCTTATTTGGCGACCACACGCACCATTTCCAAGCACTTGTTCGAATAACCCCATTCGTTGTCGTACCAGGCGACGACTTTGACGAAGGTGCTGTCCAGTGCAATGCCGGCGTCGGCGTCAAAGACGCTGGTGCAGGTTTCACCGCGGAAGTCAGTGGCGACGACTTTGTCTTCTGTGTAGCCGAGCACGCCTTTGAGGGCGCCTTGGCTTTGCGCTTTCATCTCGGCGCAGATTTCTGCGTACGTGGCTTCCTTGTTCAGCTCGACCGTCAAGTCGACTACCGAGACGTCAGACGTTGGCACGCGGAAAGACATGCCGGTGAGCTTTTTGTTCAGCTCAGGAATGACCACGCCCACCGCCTTGGCAGCGCCAGTGCTGGACGGAATGATGTTTTCAAGAATGCCACGGCCGCCGCGCCAGTCTTTGCCGCTCGGGCCATCGACGGTTTTTTGCGTCGCCGTGGTGGCGTGCACAGTCGTCATCAGGCCGCGTTTGATGCCCCATTTGTCGTTCAACACTTTGGCGATCGGTGCCAAGCAATTGGTGGTGCATGAGGCGTTGGAAATGATCGCTTGACCGGCGTAGGTTTTGTCGTTCACGCCGTAGACAAACATCGGTGTGTCGTCTTTGCTGGGAGCCGACAAGATGACTTTTTTGGCGCCTGCAGCCAAGTGCTTTTCAGCGGTGGCTTTGTCCAGAAAAAGGCCGGTCGATTCGAGCACGATGTCGGCGCCAATCTCGTTCCATTTCAGGACAGACGGGTCGCGCTCTTGCGTCAGGCGAATTTTGTTGCCGTTGACGATGAGGGTGTTGCCTTCGACCGATATCTCACCTTTGAAGCGGCCGTGCACCGAGTCGTACTGCAGCATGTAGGCGAGGTACTCGGGTTCGAGCAAGTCGTTGATGCCGACGATCTGGATGTCGCTGAAGTTTTGTACGGCGGCGCGCAACACATTGCGGCCGATGCGGCCAAAGCCATTGATGCCAATTTTGATAGTCATGTACTGGAGCTCCTAGAGTTAAAGATTCTTTAAATTCTGCGCACTTGCCGACCGCTGCCTTATTTTTTGAACAACACCTTGCGCACGGTGTTGGCGACGTTTTCGGGGGTGAAACCGAAGTGTTTGAACAGCACCGGCGCGGGTGCTGACTCGCCGTAAGTGTCGATGCCGACCACGGCCGCGCAGCCGTATTTCCACCAGCCGTCGGTCACGCCCATCTCGACCGCGATGCGCGGAATGCCTTCAGGCAAAACGTCTGATTTGTAGGCTGCTTTTTGCTTGTCAAAGGTCGTGGTGCTGGGCATCGACACCACGCGCACAGCGATCTTGAATTCTTTGGCCAACAGCTCTTGCGCCTTCAGGGCCAGCTGCACTTCAGAGCCGGTGGCGATGATGATGGCTTGGGCTTTTTTCTTCAAGCCGACTTCTTCAGGCTCCGCCAGCACGTAAGCGCCTTTGCTGATCTGACCGACATCGTCCTTCGGTGCGTAAGGCAGGTTCTGGCGACTCAACAGCAAGGCGGTTGGCTTGTTTTTATTTTGCAAAGCCACGGCCCAGGCCACGGCGGTCTCAGCAGTGTCGCCCGGACGCCAGACGTCGAGGTTGGGGATCAAACGCAGGCTGGCAGCGTGCTCGATGGACTGGTGCGTCGGACCGTCTTCACCCAAGCCAATGGAGTCGTGCGTGAAGACGTGCACCACGCGCAGTTTCATCAGCGCGGCCATGCGAATCGCGTTGCGGCTGTAGTCGCTGAAGGTCAGGAACGTGCCGCCGTAAGGGATGTAGCCGCCGTGCAGCGCGATGCCGTTCATGATGGCGGCCATGCCGAATTCGCGCACGCCATAGTTGATGTGGCGACCACCCATCATTTGGCCGTCAGCGGTTTCGGTCAGCACCACGGCGCCTTTGGCGTCAAAGCGCAAATTTGGCGTGCTCTTGGTGTTGGTGAGGTTGGAGCCGGTCAGGTCAGCAGAGCCGCCGAGCAACTCCGGCAGGCCTGCGGTGAAGGCTTCGAGCGCCAACTGTGAGGCTTTGCGGGACGCCACGGTTTCGGCCTTGGTGTGCGCGCCAACGACGGTGTCCACTGCCAGTTGCGAGAACGATTTGGGCAACTCGCCCTTCATGCGGCGGGTGAGTTCGTCGGCCAGGGCCGGGAAGGCGGCTTGGTAGGCAGCGAACTTCACGTCCCATGCGCTTTCAATGGCTTGACCTGCGGCCTTGGCATCCCAAGCGGCATAGACTTCTGGTGGCATTTCGAACGGGGCATGCGGCCAGTTGAGGACTTCGCGCGTGAGCTTGATTTCTTCAGCACCCAGCGGCTCGCCGTGGGCTTTGGCGGTGTTGACGCGGTTTGGTGAACCTTTGCCAATGTGGGTTTTGCAG
>JBEDKR010000109.1:0-6571 GCA_041172005.1 Pseudomonadota bacterium | reverse complement strand
AACAGCCATCTCAGCAGCGAGCTTTTTAAAGCGCAAGCGGGTGTTTTCATCACGCACATTCCCTACCGCGGCACCGGTTTGGTGTTCAACGACATGATGTCGGGCCAAGTTCACATGTTGATGGACAACTACGTCACCTCTCAGGCCAACATCAAAGAGGGCAGGCTCCGAGTTATCGGCGTGACCAGCCCACAGCGACTGCCGTTTTTGCCTGAAGCCCCGACCCTGAGTGAGCAGGGCTTGAAAGGCTTTGACGTCAGCAACTGGTTTGGTATTTACGCGCCTCACGGCACCCCGACCGAAGCGATCAACAAGGTCAACGCCGCTTTCAATGCAGCCTTGCAAGACCCTGAAATGGTCAAGCGCTTAGCATTTTTAGGTGCGACACCAACCGGCAGCACGCCAGAGCAAATGGGCAAGATGGTGGCTGATGACAAAACCAAGTGGGCGAATTTGATTCGTGACCGAAAACTCGTCGTCAACTGAAAAAAAGGGTTCATGAGCTCGTGAAAAAGCCCTGCTAACTGACCGTTAGCAGGGCTTTTTTCTGTGGCAGTTTTGTCAGCTTTTACATGCCGACCGGGTAGCCGTCTTTGCGGTGATCTGATGCCGCGATGTAGCCGTTCTCAACCTTCATAGCCATTTGGGCACAGCCAAACTCGGTGTTGAAGCGCGGCGCCACTTGAACCACGTGGCCGCGTGCGATCAAGCCATCAATGGCTTCTTGTGGGAAGTTCCATTCAACGGCAATTGTGACGTTGTCGTCCATCACGCGCCAGCGCGGTGCGTCACTCGCTGCTTGTGGATTTTGTCCGTGGTCAGCCACACGAGCGGCCACTTGCAAATGTCCTTGTGCCTGCATGGAACCGCCCATCACACCAAAGCTCATGAGCGGGGCACCGCCTTGCGTCAAGAAGCCCGGAATGATGGTGTGAAATGGCCGTTTGCCTGGTGCCACTTGGTTTGGATGACCCGGCTTGAGGCTGAATCCTGAGCCGCGGTTGTGCAGCGCGATGCCCGTGCCCGGTACGACCACACCCGAGCCAAAGCCCTTGAAGTTGGACTGAATCAACGAAACCATCATGCCGTTTTCGTCCGCGGCAGTCAGGTAAACCGTGCCACCGTTGTGCGGCGACCCCGGTCGTGCTGCAGCGGCATGATCTGGGTTGATCAAACTGGCGCGTTGCTTCAGGTAAGCCGGTTTGAGCAAGTCAGTAGCCGTGACGTCACGCATGGCATCGGGGTCTGCCACGTATTCATGCAGGTCGGCAAAGGCCAGCTTCATGGCTTCGATTTGCAGGTGCTGCGTCAGCGCTGAATCCAGGCCGGCGGCTTTGAGGTCAAAGTGTTCGAGCATGCCCAAGGCCATGAGCGCACCAATCCCTTGGCCGCTGGGCCCGATTTCGTGCAGTTCGACGTCCCGGTAACGCACCGATATCGGGTCGACCCAATCAGCTTGGTGCGCAGCCAGATCAGCCTCGTCAATCAAGCCGCCGGTGTTGCGGGCATGGTCGGCGATAGCTTTGGCCAATTCACCATGGTAAAAATCATCGCCCTTGGTAGCGGCAATGCGCTCCAGTGTCTTGGCTTGGCCTGGGCTGCGGAACAGCTCGCCAGGCAATGGTGCGCGGCCTTGTGGGGCAAAGGCTTCCCGGTAGCCGGGTTGCGGCAGCAACTCAGCCACTTGGGCTTGCCACTGGCGGTGCACGGTGTGAGAGACCATGAAACCATCGCGCGCATGGCGCAGGGCGGGCTCAAATAAATCGGCAAATGGAAGCTTGCCAAAACGGTCCGACAAGGCGCGCCAAGCCGATACCGTGCCGGGAACAGTGACCGAGTCCCAGCCACGCAGCGGCACAGCATCGTATTTTGAAAAGTGCTCAGGCGTCCAGCGCTTTGGGGCGCGACCGGAGGCGTTCAGTCCATGCATGCGCTTGCCGTCCCAGATGATGGCGAAGGCATCGCCGCCAATGCCATTCATGCAGGGCTCGACCACCGTGAGCGTGATGGCTGTGGCCAAGGCGGCATCAACGGCGTTGCCGCCGCGGGCCAGCATCAACAATCCGGCGGCTGAGGCCAGAGGTTGCGAGGTGCTGACGACATTGCGCGCCAACAGGGGCATGCGCTGCGAGGTGTAGGGAAACTGCCAGAAAGCTGAAGAATCTTGGGTCATGCGTGATGTTCTCGTTGTGATGTTGGTTGACGTTGGTTGTTAGTCTAGCCTGACCTTCGCCATCTCTACAGCTTTGCCCCAAGTCTTGAATTCTTGCTCTATCAGCGGCGCGAATTCTTCTGCCGGTGTGTACTTCAACTCAACGCCTTGCGCTTGCATGCGTTGCTTCAGATCGGGCGAGCTCAGTGCTGTTTGAATGGCTTTGGTGAGCTTGGTCAACACCTGTGCCGGCGTGCCCTTGGGGGCTGAAATGCCAAATAGGTTGTTTGCCTCGAAGCCTTTGACACCGCTTTCATCCACGGTTGGCACATTCGGCAGCAGACCCACACGTTTGCTGGAGGCCACGGCCAACACGCGCAACTTACCTGACTTCACGTGCGGCATCGACGCCGGAATGCTGTCGAACATCATGCTTGAGATACCCGACATCAGGTCGGGCAGTGCTTGCGAACTGCCTTTGTAGGGGACGTGCACCAAGTCGAGACCGACGGTCGTCATGAACACTTCTGACTCAAGGTGCGACAGCGTGCCGGCGCCTTGCGATGCGAAGTTGTGTTTGCCCGGCGCAGCCTTCAAAAAGCTGATCAATTGGCCAACGTTTTGAACTGGCAATGACGCGGGAACAACCAACATGTGCGGCACGCTGGCAACCCCGGCCACAGGGGTGAAGTCTTTGATCAAATGCACCGGCTTGGGTGAATAAGCCGCGGCGGCAATGGCTGCGTTGGTGACTGCAGCCAAGTAAAGCGTGTAGCCGTCGGGCGCGGCTTTGGCGGCATAGGTCAGCCCAATGATGCCGCCGCCGCCGGGCTTGTTCTCAACGATCACGTTTTGTCCCAGCGCCTCCGACATTTTTTGGCCGATGGCACGCGCCAAAATGTCCGAGGCACCAGCTGGTGGAAAGGACAACACAAGCTGAATGCTGCGCTCTGGATACTCGGCATGAACGGGACCAGCGATGGCTGCTGCAGCCATGACGATGATGGAGACTGCCACTCGCAAAGCGGTGAAGCGTGAGAGATGTTGGTGATGTGAGATTTGGCGAGACATGCGTGTTGCTTTCAGAAAAAAGTTGAATGAGATGGCTGCTGATCTCACTTATGCAATTAACAGGCCCACCTGTTCCCCAACACGGTTGTTCAAAAATAGGTTCCAGCGAGCATGCGCACCACACCGCCCGTGCCCATTTTGAATCGTGCAATGCCAGCACTGCGCGCCGTGTTGACGCCGCCGAGATCTAAACACCGAATACCGCGTTGCTGCAGCTCATGGACAGCGCGCCAAAGCAATAGGTTGTGGGCATTGAGTTGGCGACCTTGCTCGTTCGACCAACCCACTTGGTAGGTGGCCGATTCGCCATGCAGCAAAAACATCATGCCGGCGACGCGGTCACGACCGAGGTCTGCGCGCAGCGTCAGCTGGGTCTGGCCAGGTTGCTTGCGCGACTGAATGTAAATATCAAAAAAAGGCCGTGGCAGGCCAGCAAAGCCGCGCTGTTCGCGTTGTGTTTCTTCGTGGTCGAGCAACCAGCGGTATTGGCCGGGGTTGCTGCCGACGCGGTGCACGCTGAGCGCTGAAGCTTCTGCCGCCACCAATCGGTTGCGCCACTTTGAATCCAGCGCTGCACGCAGCACCTCAGGACTTTGACTGATGTCCAACATCACCGTGGCGTAGCCTGTCATCACGCGCCGACATTTGGAGAGTCCAAGGGCGTCGCCGCGCACCTCTTCTGGCGTGATGAGCAGCCAGCGCAAGCCCGTCAAGGGCACCGATCGGCGCAACTCCGCATAGATCTTCGCTTTGTCTTGGGCCGTCATGGCTTGCAGCCAGATTGGGCCGCGCGAACACAAGGCCACACTGACCAGTGTGCCCCAGCGCCGAACGATGAACTGCGCCAACGCCACCACAACGCCATCCACCTCAACCCGGGCCCGCAGCACCGGCACACCGATCATTTGCATGCTGGAACCGTAGGCCCAGTCTTGCTGCAAGGGCGCTGCAGCCCTCGCGTGCGCGGCATCCCATTCGTCCGTGTCAAGGCCATCCCAATCCACTTTCATACCAAGAGCTTTCATGTCACTAGAATCCAAGGACCATGAAAATACCGCTCTTTCGACGTTCTAAAAGCGACACCGTGATGGGCTTGCGAATCCAAGAGCCGCGCCCGACTTGGCTGGCGGCGTGTTGGGTGCTGATTTACCTGGCTTTGCCGGTGTTGCTTCTCGGCACGCTGGTTGACCTGCTGATTCAGGCTGTCACCGGTTATTGCAGCGGATTTTGGTGTTATTTGTAGGCGGCGCATCAAAAGCTGATCAGTCTCAAATTGAAGGCCCGTTCGACAAACCAGAACAAAGCCACGACAGCCGTGATGATAGAGCCGCTTTTGAAGATGCCTCGCCGATAAAAGCCGGTGTTTCGCAGCAGGTAGGCGACCGGCAGAAACGCAGACACGATCGCCAGCTGACCGATTTCTACGCCCAAGTTAAAGCCGAGCAAGGACAGCACCAGCGCGTCCTTGGGCAAGCCTAACTCAGTCAGCACGCTGGCGAAGCCAAAGCCGTGAATCAGCCCAAAAACAAAAGCCACCAGCCAGCGCCGGCGCTCCACCACCGGCCACAAATTGTTCGCGGCAGCCAGCACCACCGAAGCGGCAATCGCTGACTCAACCCAACGCGATGGCAGCGAGATCAACTCGAGCGAGGCCAGCGTCAGGGTGATCGAATGCGCCAGCGTGAAAGCGGTGACCACGCCCACCACTTGCCGCAAGGCCAAGCCAAAGGTGGGCGCACCTTGCCAGCGCTTGACCTCGTACACAAGCACGGCCGGGAGCAGCAAAGCGAGCAAGAACAAGATGTGATCAAAGCCAATCCAGATGTGCCAGACACCTTCGATCACATAGTGGCCGAACTGCTTCAGCCGTGAAGTTTCGCCAGACTGGTAAGTGATCTCGGGCTTGTCCGGCGACAGCACCGCTGCATGCGTCACACCGTCGAGATTGAGTTTTAACAAGCCGCGGTGCAAATCGTCCTGATCGAACAGCAGGCGGTAATGCAGCTTCAATTCATCGCTGGCTTCGGGGCAGGTTCCAACCAGTCGCATCACGACATAAGCGCCATCGGTGTGTGAGTCGATCAAATGCTCACCGGCCTGCAAACTGCAGCTTCCACCGCGTTGCAAGCTGAGTCGGCCCAGCGCCCAAGCACCGATGTCGGCGTGTTTGGCGCGGACCTCGCCCCAGGTGATGTCTCCATCGCCGTTGGCATCTAGGCCGATCGCAAATTCAATGTCGCGCAGGGAAATGTCCCACTGACCTGAAACTTCAATGCCTTTGACCTTGAGTTGCAAGTAGCTGTCGCTGGCTTTGTGAGCAAGAGCGGGCAGGGCGCAGAGCGCCAACAAGAGAAAAATAATGCGGCGCATAGCGGTCATCGCGGCAGTCTCAACGGATCGCTGGCAAGGCTTGGCAATGCCGCCGTGGCTTGCCCGAGCTGACGCAGATGAGCGTCCTCGAAGCGGCTGGTTGTGAGCCAATCGCGAGCTGTTTGTGCGGCTGCGCCATCGCCGGCAGCCAGTGCGGCCTCCAGCAGCACGCGTGCATCACGCGGCTCGCGTTGCACCGCATAGTTAGCGGCGGCCAGACGGACAGCAACGCGGGCGTCACCACGCAGTTGCAACTGAAAGCGCGCTTCTTCGGCCAAGTGGGTGGTGTCGTCTCGCAGTTTGGCTGCGGCGAAGCGGTCGTCCAGCACTTGCACATGTGCGGCTGCAGTTGGCAGTTTCAGCTGGTTTTCTGCTAAGGCCAGACGCAACAGCAAACCATCAGACGCCACCCACTTGCCAAGCCACTTAACCACCTCAGCTGGGCGCTGTTGGTCTAACAAAAAATCAGCCCAAGCAGCCAACAGATAGCTGTCGTCCAGTTTCAGCGCCAAGGCTTGCAGATAGTATTCTTCAGCCACATGAGATTGGTCGCGCCAGGCGGCGACTTCAGCCATGCGCGTCAACAGCCACAGGCGGTTACCCGCAACTTGCGTGCCGTCCAGTGTGTTTTTCAGGAGGGTCATGCCTGCCTTCATTTGCCCGTTGTAGGCCAGCACCAGACCTTCACAGCCGCCGTACAAATTGCTGCGACCAAGCGCACGCAATGCAGCGCACTCCTTTTGCGCTTCGGGGTATTTAGCTTGAACTAAAAAGACAGCGCCGCGCCAAGCATGGGCCGATGCAAATTGCGGGTCGATTTGGAGGGCTGTGTCAAAGTCGTCCAAGGCCTCTTTAAAGTGGTGTCGGTATTGGCGAAGCTGGCCGCGAAGACCCACCAGAGCTGCAGATTTTGTTTGGCCAAAAGGTTTGATAACGGCATCGGCATAGCCCACATAGCGCGGATCACCCGAGGCCATG
>JBEDKR010000108.1:0-6609 GCA_041172005.1 Pseudomonadota bacterium | reverse complement strand
TCAAGATGATTGTGGCTGGCGAGTGCGATCACCTGCCAGAGCAGGCTTTCTACATGGTAGGCACGATTGACGAAGCCTTCGAAAAAGCCAAGAAAATCTAACGGACGGTTGCCATGAATACCATCCAAGTCGATGTTGTCAGCGCCGAAGAGTTGATCTTTTCTGGCGAGGCCCGTTTCGTGGCCTTGCCCGGAGAGGCCGGCGAACTGGGGATTTTTCCCCGTCACACACCGCTGATCACGCGCATTCGCCCCGGTGCAGTGCGCATCGAAAAGGCAGACGGCACGGAAGAATTCGTGTTCGTCGCTGGCGGCCTGTTAGAAGTTCAGCCTAACCGTATCACTGTGCTCAGCGACACGGCTATTCGCGGCAAAGACCTCGACGAGGCCAAGGCCACTGAAGCGAAACTGGCGGCTGAAGAGGCGCTGAAAAATGCCAAGAGCGATATCGATCTGGCCCGCGCGCAATCAGAGCTGACTGTCATGGTTGCTCAGATTGCAGCACTGCGTAAATTCCGCCAGAAGCGTTGACCGCTTGGCGGTTTGAGTGGTGCTTCAAGTGTTTGCAAAAAAACCGACCTGTGAGGGTCGGTTTTTTTATGACCAAACATTTCAGAACAGCGTTGGCGTGTCGGGTAACTCGTTGGAGTGGAGGCTGCTGTTAGTCAAGTTATCGACTGATGACCGCGGAAAAAAACGTGATAGCTCAAGAGACACTTCGTCCAGTGCACGCATCAAGCCGTCTTCATAAGACTTAGACTGAAAAGCGTCGCCCATGTGCGCCACCAGCTCAGCCCACCGCGAACTGCTGATGTGAGCTGCCAACCCACGGTCGGCGACGATCTCAATCGCATGTTCGGCCAGCAGAACATAAATCAGCACGCCATTGTTGTGCGCCGTGTCCCAGACGCCGAGTTTGCCAAACATCATCAGTGCGCGTTCGTGGATCACTTGTTGCAAGCTGCGATCACGGCCAACGCGCCAGAGATAACTCAGCGGCAGGGAAGCTTCAATGCAGATGCGGATTTGGCCGCTGTGCCGTTGCTCACTTGACGCCACGCGACTCGCCAATCTAGCAAGTACGGCAGGCGGCACCATGCGGCTAGTGTCATCGGCGTCAAGCCACAGGTGTTTGATAAAGGTCTTGATGTGGGCAGCCATTCTTAAAGCCTTACCATTTTCCGGAGGCGCCGCCGCCGCCAAAATTACCGCCACCACCACTGCCAAAGCCTCCGCCCCCAAAACCACCTGAACCGCCGTAGCCGCCAGAAGATCGGCCGCCACCAAAGCCGCCCATGCCAGAGCCCCAACCAGCGCTGCGGCCGCTAGAAGCCAGTACGCTGGCCAAGGCAAACACAATGCCAGCCATGCCAGCCAGCACGCCCACGACGAGGCTGGCGGTGAGCAGCCAAGCCAGTAGGCCAACCGCAGCTCCGGTCGACAGTGCGCCGACCTTACGACCAATCAAGGAGCTTAAAAACTTAGCCGCAAACGGTATAGCCACAAGCAGCAACAGAGCAACATCTAGCCACTGAAAACCAGCATCGCGGAAACGAGGACTGGTAGCCGCAGAAGGTTTTGGAAGCATCTCACCAGAAATCAAAGCGGTGATCATGTCAACGCCGGCTGTCAGACCACCGGCAAAATCACCCTCCCGAAAACGCGGTGTGATGGCCCGCTCAATGATCTGCTTGGCCGCCAAGTCAGGAATAGCGCCTTCAAGCGTTTTGGCGGGGGCGATGCGCACCACCCGATCATTCTTGGCCACCACGATCAGCAGACCATCGCCGATGTCTTTGCGACCAATTTTCCAGAGGTCACCGACACGCTGGGTGTAGTCAACAATGTCTTCTGGCGCGGTGGTAGACACCATCAGTACGACGATTTGCGAGCCCTTGACGGTCTCAAAAGTTTGCAGCTTATTTTCAAGGGCTTGGCGTTGTCCCGAATCTAGCGTAGCGGTGGTGTCGATCACGCGAGCACTCAGCGCTGGGATCGGCTGCAGCCCCGTTTGCGCCGACGCAAAAAAGGGCAGCAGCATGCACATGCTGAGAAAAAACGCGTGCAATTTATTTCTTCTCAAAGTTAACCGACGGCGGCTGCGAAATCTGGGCTTCGTTTTCAACTGTCAAGCTGGGCTTCACTTGGTAATTGAAAACCATGGCGGTGAGGTTGTTCGGAAAGCTACGGGCCAGCACGTTGTATTGTTGAACTGACTGGATGTAGCGGTTGCGCGCCACGGCAATGCGGTTTTCGGTGCCTTCAAGTTGCACGCGCAAATCTTGAAAGCCCTGATTAGCCTTCAGGTTGGGATAGTTTTCCGTCACCATCAAAAGGCGCGACAGAGCCGAGCTCAGACCGGACTGAGCCTGCTCAAACCGCTGAAAGGCGGCCGGGTCGTTGAGGGTTTCAGGGGTAACTTTGATCGATGTCGCGCTGGCGCGTGCTTGCACCACTTGGGTCAAGGTGTCTTGTTCAAAAGCAGCCTCACCTTTGACGGTAGCGACGATGTTCGGTACCAAGTCAGCACGCCGCTGGTACTGGTTCAGCACTTCAGCCCAAGCCGATTTGCTTTGCTCATCAAGCCGCTGGAACTCGTTGTAGCCACAACCAGAAAGCATCACGACCAACCAGGCTGACAGTACAAACTTGAAAAAACGCGAGGTCATGAAGAGCCTTTCGAAAATAAAACAGACGCAAATCCCCCAACACATCAAGTATCCACACTAACACGCCAAGCTGCGTTGCGCGTCAACCGACTTACCCGTCGTGCTGTCAGTCAGGTGCCAAGAATTCTTGCGGTTGGGCTAATCCGTAGGAGAAGGGCATGGCTTAATACGGCAGGCGTACCACTCACTCACGCAACAGAAGTTCATCCATGCGAACAGCCAAGCCCACCTTGACTCACAACGGTCATGCAGACGAGACCGAAGCGGCCTTTTACGAGGCCATGCGGCTCGGCGACATCGACAAGCTCATGGCCTGCTGGGCCGACGAAGATGACATCGTCTGCATCCACCCCGGCGGACCGCGATTGGTCGGCGCCCTGGCGATTCGGGGTGGTTTTGATGCGATGTTTTCGCACGGCACGATACGCGCGCACATTGAGCATGTGCGGCGCGTACAGACTCTCGGCATCAGCATCCACAGCGTCATTGAGCGCGTCGAAGTGATGACCGCCAAAGGGCCCGCGCAAGCTTACGTCATTGCCACCAACGTCTACCTCAAGACCGCACAAGGCTGGCGACTGGTTGCGCACCACGCCAGCCCGGGAACCGCGCAAGAGGTACCGCTAAGCGACAGCCCCACAATTTTGCACTGACGTATGGACTACCGCGCTCCTTGGTGGTTGCCGGGCGGTAACCTGCAGACGATCTGGGCGGCTTTGCGTGGCCAGCGTTATAAAGCCACCAAGCCGCAATTTCGGCGGGAACGCTGGGCGACGCCGGATCATGACTTTGTCGATGTCGATTGGCTGATGGACAGCCCCTGCAACGACGCAGCGATGCAGCCATTGCTGGTTGTTTTTCACGGCCTTGAGGGCTCGTCATCGAGCCATTACGCCGAAGCCTTAGCCGACGTCGCCAAAAGCCGTGGCTGGGCTTGTGCAGTGCCGCACTTTCGCGGTTGCTCGGGCGAATTGAATCTTGCACCACGCGCATACCATTCAGGCGACTTTGAAGAGATCGACTGGATGCTGCGTCGCTTCAAGGTGATGCACCCGGGGCCATTACTGGCCATCGGCATCTCACTGGGTGGCAACGCCTTGATGCGCTGGGCGGGCGAGTTTGAAAACGCGGCTGCCGATGTGGTGAACGCCATCGCCTCGGTCTGCTCGCCGTTGGACCTGACGGCCAGTGGCAAGGCCATTGGCGAAGGCTTCAACCGACAGACGTACACGCGCATGTTTCTGGGCACGATGGTGCCAAAGGCACTGCAAAAATTAGCGCAGCACCCGCAGCTCTTTAGTGGCAAAGCATTGCTGGCGGCGCGCGACCTCTATGCGTTTGACAACATCTTCACTGCGCCGCTGCATGGCTTCACTGATGCCGCAGATTACTATCGACGCGCCTCAGCCAAGCCGCACTTGCAGCGCATTGCTCTTCCAGCGTTGGCGCTCAACGCTCTCAATGACCCCTTTGTCCCCGCTGCGAGTTTGCCCGCTTCGAGGGACGTCAGCGCCAGCGTCACCCTGTGGCAACCGGGTCAAGGCGGCCACGTGGGTTTCCCTGTTAACGCTGCCGTGGGCTGGCCGCAGGCGCACGTGTGCGCCATGCCGATGGCTGTCTGCGATTATTTGGCGCAGCACTTACCATTCAGCGCTAGGAGTTTAGAAATTCATGGATGACATCGTCAAAGCAGCCATCGCCAAATGGCCGAACGTGCCCAACTGCTTCGGTTGGTTAGGGCTGGATGCACGTGGCAACTGGTACATGCGTGACGACCAGGCGCAAGCGGCAGGGCCTTTTGCAGGCGGCAGCACGCAGAGCAAAGGATCGCGGCTGCAGCATGAAAAGCTGATTGACTTCATTCAGCGCAACTACGAGCCGGACACTGCAGGTCAATGGTTTTTTCAAAATGGACCGCAGCGCGTGTATGTTGAATTGGAAGCTACGCCCTTGGTGTGCCGTGTAGCGCCAGATTTTTCTGTTGCCTCGCACACTGGAGAGTTGGCCCGTGTTCAGCGCTGCATGCTCGACCAACACGGCCGTCTCTACTTAGAGACCGGCATTGGTTTTGGGTTGGTCCATACGCAAGACATGACACATGCTGCCGAGGCGGTGGAGTGCGGTCTGTGGGTGCCCGAGGACGTGATGTCGACGGACTTGCCCAAGCGGTTCGGCTATGTACGCAGCCCGGCGCAGCAGCAGGCATTCAGCGGGTATAAAAAAACCGGTCAATGACCGGTTTTTTTGACAAGACAAGGCGCTTACTTGGCTGCTGCTGTGTCGGCTGGGGAAGCGACTGCCGGCGCTGCGGGTTCAGCAAATTTGCCGCCAGCACTGGCCGCCAGATAAACCACCGCACGACCGATTTCAACGTCGTTGAAATCGCCGCCGCCTTGTGGGCCCATGGCGTTCTTGCCTTTGAGTGCAGAATTCCAAAGCGCTTCAAAGCCTGTCTTGAGGCGCGGTGCCCAAGCGGCAACGTCGCCAAACTTAGGCGCACCTGCAGCACCACTGGCGTGACAAGCAACGCACTGCGCAGCATAGACTTCAGAGCCAGCCTTCAAAGGGCGATTGGCATCGCGAATGTCAACCGAGCCGATTTTCAGGATCCGTTCCGCGACAGATTTTTCCATGTTGCCTGCACCCATGGCCGGCATGTTGGCAGAGGTCACGTAATAGACCAAGCCAATGATGGCGAAGATGGGAATCACAAAAGAGAAAAACGCCATCAGCAAAAATTGCTTGGGTGTCTTAACCGGACCGGTGTGCTCTTCTTCGTGAGCCGAATTGTTGTCGTGTGCGCTCATGGCGTCCTCAAAAAAAAACGGGATGTCGGGGGGCAACCAGGGGCAAGCCCAGCAACCTCAGATTATAGCGGTCACCAGCGTGGCAACTCTGGCTTGCAGCAGAGACGCCAAGGCGGCTGTTAGAATCTAGCACTGATGTCGGGAGGCATCAGTCAGCGCCCGACACATCTGCTGTCTGGCTCCAGACAAAATTAATTCAGCGTTGCGGCTGTAGCTCAGTGGATAGAGTATTGGCCTCCGAAGCCAAGGGTCGTGGGTTCGATCCCCGCCAGCCGCACCAAGCAACATAGCCCAGCATCCATGCGGGTTTCAAGCAGATGTAGGTGCCGACTTTTCGGCAAAAACTTCACTAAAAACGAAGTCTGAGCGATGGCGCGTCACCATCCCTTGCAATCCAAAGTTCAGGCGAAAAACCCTACTCAATAGCCCGTATTTTAAATACGCCAATTCAGCACGGACTCAGCTGGCTTCTGACTAGGCCGTATCGCCAAGCAGTACTTGCCCATGCACGCTTAAGTGGCGTGTCTGGGTTGGTGCCGTCAGAGAACTGGCTGACCATGAGCGGTCTAGCCACGTCGGTTGATGACGATCAGGCATCACACTCATTATTTTTAAATTAATAATAGTAACTAATTTGCAAGAGTGATAATTATTTATTAATTGCATTAATGGTATTTATTCGTTGTTAGCACAGGCTCAGTTACGATATGAAACAGGATATATAGATAAAAACCAGTTGTTATAAAAATGAAGAATGTTGACTTGAACTTGCTGAGCGTTTTTCTGACAATTTGCGAAACAGGCAGTCTGTCCAAGTCGTCAGATCATTTGGGTTTGACGCAGCCGGGTGTGAGTCTGGCCCTCAAGCGCTTGAGGGATCACTTCCAAGACCCCCTCTTTGTGCGAACTTCCAAGGGCATGGAGCCAACAAATTTTGCTCTGGCTATTTTTCCGACGGTCAAAAGTGCGGCCGATATACTCAGGGATTTTTTGCGTTTCCAGCTGAACTTCGAACCACAGCAGTCGGAGCGTATTTTCCGTTTGGCCATATCTGATTTCGGTCAACTCCTTATTCTTCCTCGGTTACTGACATTTCTGAGCACGGCCGCGCCGAAAGTCAGGCTAGAGGTCACT
>JBEDKR010000107.1:0-6636 GCA_041172005.1 Pseudomonadota bacterium | reverse complement strand
GTGTGGCGAACTCAGCCATTTTGGGATTGAACTCAATGCCAACGGCGCGCGCACCGAACTTTTTGCCGGCGGTCACAGCAATGATGCCGTCACCTGAACCCAGGTCATAGACCAAGTCTTTAGAGGTGACTTTGGCCATCGTCAGCATTTCATCGACCAAGGACTGTGAGGTCGGCAGCCAGATCACGTCTTTACCCGCCTGATGCGGTACCGGTTGGAAGGGTGCTTCTGCGCGTGCCAACTGGGCCGCGCCAGAAAGGCCGAAAAGAACCAGACAAAGAACAGGAAGGCGGCGGGAAAAACTCATGCGCAAACTCCAAATTAGACTTAATGGCCTAGGGTAGTTTGAAAGTAACGAATTTATTCCAAAAATATTAATGCTTACATTTTCATGACATTGCCGACTCACGCCAGCGCAGCACCAGCAAGGCCACCACGCCGCTGCCCAGCAGCCAAAACGACACATGGATGGCGTTTTGACTGACGGCGTACATCACGCTGGAGTACGCCAAGAAGCCGCACGCTGCACAAAAGACCAAGGGCGTGAACGGGTACAGCGGAACCCGGAATGGCCGTTCGGCCAAGGGATCGGTGCGACGCAGCCACAGCAAAGCCAGCCCCACCAGCAGCAAGAAACTCCAGAACATCGGCGCGGTGAATTCAACCATCGCGGCAAAGCCGTTGGCCTCGCTCATGCCCAAGACAATCAAGCCAATACTGATACCCGCTTGCAGCACATAAGCCCGCGTCGGGCTGCCAGAGGTGCCTTGCCATTGGCCGAGTTGGCGCAGGCTGGCCCAGTCCAAACCGACCGCGTAGTTGGCCCGCGCGCCCACCACCATGGTCGCGTTGATGCTGGTCAATGCGGAAATAGCAATGAAAAGGCCAAGCGCCTTTTGCGCCCAAGAACCCCACGCAAGCCCTAATACATCCGAAGCTGCGGTGGTACTCTGGCTTAAGCCTTGCAGACCCAAACCATGCAGTAAAGCCACGTTCACCAGCAGGTAGATAGCCGTCAACAGCACCATGCTGATGACAATGACTCGGACGATGCTGCGCGCACCGCCGCGCAATTCAGCCGATATGTAGGCCGCCTCGTTCCAACCACCAAAGGTCAACAACACAAAGACCAAGGCCAAGCCGAATTGCGAAGCCGCCGGTACGCTGCTGAAAAAAAGATGCGCGTTATCGACCGGCGCTTCAATCCAAAACCCGGCGACCACCACGGCCAGCAAACCAATGACTTCCAACACAACCAGCCAAGTTTGAATTTTGGACGACGCACGGATGCCGATCACATTGACCAAGGTCAGCAGCACCACGATGCTCAAGGCCCAAATCGCGCTGGAATACGCGCCCAGCGGCACCACTTGGCTGAAGTAGTCACCAAAGACGAAGGCCAGCAGCGCAATCGCGCCGGGATTGATCACCGTCGCGCGGGCCCAGCCGTACAGAAATGACACCTGCCGGCCGAAGGCACGGTGCAGAAAATGATAGTCGCCGCCGGCATGCGGGTAGGCGCTGCAGAGCTCGGCGTAGCAGAGGGCACCGATCACGGAAATCAGCGCACCCGCGACCCAAACCACCAAGGTCCAACCCACATCGTTGGTCAGAGACGCCACCAGCGCCGGCGTTTTGAAAATGCCAGCGCCAACGACGATACCAACAATCAAGGCGACGGCGCCGAAAGGGCCTAACAGTCGCTGTGGCTGGTCAGAATTGTCAGGCGAGCTCACTGTCTCTGGGCCTGAAAAGAATGAGCCCGACCGTAGGAAGTGTGTTGGCCCGACAGCGCATCCGCAGTCACGGTCGCCGTGACGCTCTGCGCGATCTTGTCACTCCCAAGAAAGTGAAAGCTCAGCTGGTCGCCCCGCAACTGCGCACCCAGCAAGGGTTGACTGACGCCGGCCATCGTGAGGGTGCCGCCAACCTGCTGAAAACTCTGGTGCAAACTCAGCATGGCGGGTGTGCGGCCCTCGAACGGCGTGAACTTCCACTCGCCTTCAACCTGCGCCGGAACAATCCACAAAAAACCCTGCTCCGAGCCAGCGCTCAGCGTCAGGTCGGGCGTCCACTCTTGCATGTCAAATGCATTTGCGACGATGCGCGTGCCTGGCTTCATCTTCAGCAGCGTGGGACGCAGCTGCAAGTTGAGTTCTGGCAACAAGTACATGGTGACCACAGTGGCTTCGCTGAAGTCCTCGACAAAGATGTCGCCGCGGATGATCTTCACCTTGTCGGCCACGCCCGCCTGTTGCGCATTCTTCTGGGCAAAGTCAGCCAGCTTGGCGTCGTACTCGATCCCCACGGCGCGCGCCTTGAACTGCTGCGCGGCCGTGATCGGGATCACCCCATCACCCGCACCCAAGTCGTAGACAATGTCTCTGGCGGTCACTTGCGCTGCCGCCAGCATCTTGTTGACCAGCTCCTGCGAGGTGGGTAGCCACATCACATCCTTGCCGGATTGGCGCAGCACTGGCTTGAAACCATCGTTTTTATGTCCCAAACCGGCACAGCCTGAAAGCACGCCGAAAGTCAAAACAAGCGCAAAAAAACGACGGCAAAAATCCATTCGAATTCTCCAGAAAATAAGTTTTGCGGCCAAGAATACCCGAAAGCGGCAGGGCGTCTCAAGCTGCGGCGGGCACGTTGCTCGCCGCAATCACGCCACCGCCCAAACACACCTCGCCGTCGTAAAGCACGGCTGACTGACCCGGTGTTACCGCCCACTGGGGCTGCTCAAAGTGCAGTTCGCAGTGGCTGCTGGAAGCTGAGCGCAATTCGCAAGCTGCATCGGCCTGCCGGTAGCGGGTCTTGGCCGCCAACGCACCTAAGGCGGGCGCGTTGCCTGCGACCCAGCTGCAGTCTTGTGCTGTCAGCACCGTCGATTGCAGCCACGGATGGTCGTGGCCTTGCACCACCCAGAGCGTGTTGCTTTCCATGTCTTTGCGCGCCACAAACCAAGGCTCATGCTCGCCGACGCCGCGTTGGCCGCGGGCAAGTGCTGCTTTGAGGTCAGCGCCTTTGGCCTTGACGCCACCGATGCCCAAGCCTTGCCGCTGACCCAGCGTGTAAAAGCTCAAACCCACATGCTCGCCCAGCACGCGGCCTTTGTCGTTTTTGATCGGACCCGGCGCTTTGGCGATGTAGCGGTTCAAAAACTCACGGAAAGGCCGCTCGCCAATGAAGCAAATACCGGTGGAATCTTTCTTTTTGGCGTTGGGCAAGCCAATCTCATCCGCAATGCGGCGCACCTCGGTTTTGTGCAGCTCGCCCACCGGGAACAGTGTCTTCGACAACTGCGCTTGGTTAAGCCGGTGCAAAAAATAACTTTGGTCTTTGGTCGGATCAAGCCCCTTGAGCAATTCATGCAAGCCGGTGGCGTCATTCAGGCGCACCCGCGCGTAATGGCCGGTGGCGATTTTTTCAGCGCCCAGCCGCATGGCATGGTCTAAAAAGGCCTTGAACTTGATTTCAGCATTGCACAGAATGTCCGGGTTCGGCGTGCGGCCGGCCTGGTATTCGCGCAAAAATTCGGCGAAAACGCGGTCCTTGTAATCAACCGCGAAGTTGACGTGCTCGATTTCGATGCCAAGTACGTCGGCCACGGCCGCTGCATCGACAAAGTCAATGTTTGACGAGCAGAACTCGCTGTCATCGTCATCTTCCCAGTTCTTCATGAAGATGCCGATGACCTCGTGGCCCTGCTGCTTCAAAAGGTAAGCCGTCACGGCCGAGTCGACCCCGCCGCTCAAGCCGACCACGACGCGCTTTTTAGGCCCGTGCTTCTCTAGATTTTTTACCGTTTGCATGGACGGAGATTATCCCCGTCATGCTGTGGTTCCGCTGCGGCCGCTGGCGCAAAGACTCAGACCCGGCGCGCCGCCAGCACGCGGTCGACCATCACGCCGGCTTGCCCAAGATTGTTCATCGGGTCGCAAAAACCGGCCAGTTGTTCGCGCGTGACATGCTTGTTGATCTCCGGGTGCTCAGCCAACAGATCGATCAGCGGGCGTTTTTTCTGCAGCGCGTCGCGGCAGATGTCATAGACCAAGTCGTGGGCGTACTCGCGGCCAATGTAAGGGCCCAGGCCCATCATCACGGCCTCGGACATCACCAAACCGTGCGTCATGTCGATGTTGCGGCGCATCTGCTCGGCGTCCACTTCCAGCCCGGCCAAAATGAACTTGGTCTGTTTCAGGGCGCCCGACATCAGGCAGAAAATTTCTGGCATCGCCACCCATTCAATCTCCCACGGGCCAGTCGAACGCTCGTGGTCAGCCACCATCGCGTCCATCAGCGAGGCCGCGAGTTGGCGCACCACCGAGATGTTGGCGTGGATGTACAGGCAAGAAATCGGATTGCGTTTTTGCGGCATGGTCGACGACGAACCACGGCCGGGCGCGAAGGGCTCAAACACTTCGGCTACTTCGGTTTGCATCAGTAACTTGACGTCCATAGCGATCTTGCCGAGCGAGCCGCCCACGATGCCGAGAAATGCACCGACTTCGGCAAAGTTGTCGCGCACGGTGTGCCACGAGATCAGCGGCTGACCAAGGCCGAGCTCTTTCATCAGGCCGGCCTGGGTTTCCATGGCGCCGGTTTCCAGCGACGACAAGGTGCCCGAAGCGCCGCCGAATTCACCGACCAGCACGCGCGGCTTGAGCTGCTCCAAACGCTCGCGGTGCCGCTCAATGCCCGCCAAGATACTGGCCATCTTGTAGCCAAAGGTGATGGGCGTGGCTTGCTGCAAATTGCTGCGGCCGATGATCGGCGTGTTGCGGTGCGTCAGGGCCAGCTTGGCGAGTGAGTCTGAGATGTCTTTCAGGTCGGCTTCGACCAAGGTCAGGCCTTCACGAATTTGCAACACAGCGGCCGTGTCGGTGATGTCTTGCGTGGTCGCGCCCCAGTGGCAGTACTCGCCGAGTTTGTCTTTGCAGTTGGCGTTGATCTGGTTCACCACTGCAATGATCGGGTAGCCGATCTGTTCGGTCTTGGCCTTGAGCTTGACCCAATCGATCTGGCTGGGCTCGCAGTTCTTGACGATTTCGGCAGCCGCTTCTTTCGGGATGATGCCGAGCTCGCCCTGCACCTTGGCCAGCGCGCGTTCGATGTCGAGGTACTTGGCGGTGCGATTTTCGTCGCTCCAGACGTGGCGCATAGCGGCGTCGCTGAACATGTCGCCGAAGATTTTGGAGTCAATGATGGAGGAGGGCATGGCTTCTTCTTTGGGGAGTGAAAAGTGGGTGGCGTGAATTTACTCGACTTTGATTTTGGCGGTGGTTACCACCTGCTTCCAGTGAGTCACTTCTTTTTGCACAAAGGCCTTGAGGTACTCGGGTGTGCTTGTTTCGACCTCTGCGCCCTGGTCCTCGATTTTTTTCTCCACAGCCTTGTCAGTCAGCACACTGTTCATTTCGCGGTTGAGCCGCTCGATGACTGCCTTGGGTGTCTTAGCCGGCGCAAACATGGCATACCACTGCGACATATTCACGTTGGCAATGCCCTGCTCGGCCAACGTGGGCACATCAGGCATCACGGAAGAGCGCTTTTCCCCGGCAATGCCCAGAGCTTTGAGTTTGCCGTTTTTGACATGCGGAAAGGCCGTGAACAAGCTGGGGAACATGTACTGGGTGTTGCCGGCGATGGTGTCCAACACAGCGGGGGCCGAGCCTTTGTAAGGAATGCTCACCACATCCAGGCCGGCCGACAGTTTGAACAACTCGCCCGCAATGTGCGGTGCTGTGCCGTTGCCTGCGGTTGCATAACTGAAAGTGCCGGGCTTGCCCTTGACCAGTTGCACCAGTTCTTTGGCACTTTTAGCAGCCACCGCGTTGTTGGCGACCAGCAAGGTGGGCGATGCGGCGACCATGCCGATGGGCTCGAAGTCGGTCACCGGGTCGTACTTGAGTTTCTGCATGGCGGGGTTGATACCGTGCGTGGCAATGTAGCCAAACATGATGGTGTAGCCATCGGGCGCTGCACGCGCCACAAACTCGCTGGCAATGGCGCCGTTGGCCCCCGCCTTGTTCTCCACGATCACAGATTTTCCCAGCCGCGTGCTCAGGCCCTGGGCAATGATGCGAGCCATGGCGTCGTTGGCGCCGCCGGCCGCGGTCGGGACGACGATGGTGACGGTTTTTTCGGGCCAGGTTTGCGCCAGCGCCGGGCCGGCCAAGGCTAGGCTCGCCAGCAAGGGCGTCAAGAGCGGCTTCATGAATATCGATCGAAAATTGAGTTGGGGTCGCATGCAGGTCTCCAATGGGTTGTCGTTCTGGCCGTGATGATGCGACGGACACATCATTCAGTGAAGTGCAACTTTTGATAGCATTGCTGCATGTCACGCATCAATTTTGATTTACAGCAATTGCAGGCTTTTGTCGCCGTCGCCGAGCGCGGGAGTTTTCGGGCTGCTGCTGAGCACATCCATCTGTCAGCCCCAGCGCTGAGCCGGCGCATCGACAAGTTGGAAACGATTCTGGGCGCACGGCTGTTCAACCGGACCACGCGCTCGGTCGAATTGACGGCCATGGGCCGTGTCTTTTTAGAACGCGCCCGGGCGGCGTTGGACGATCTCGAATTCGCCATCCTCGGGATCTCGGACATTGCCGCCAGCGGCAGCGGCCGCGTCACGGT
>JBEDKR010000106.1:0-6642 GCA_041172005.1 Pseudomonadota bacterium | reverse complement strand
CCTTAGCAGTTGACGCTCTACACCGGCACCCGCCCACAAGGATGTACCTTACAGCGGATGCTCGGTGTAGAACTTCCCGCCGTGAAACAGCAAAGGCGAGATGCCAAGTCGGTGTTTGCAGCGCTCGACCTCGCCGACGAAGATGACGTGATCGCCCTCTTCATAGCGGCTGCGGTTGAAGCATTCAAAGCTGGCGGCAGCGCCTGTCAACAGGGGTGCACCGCAAAGCCCGTCGGTGAACTCAACGCCTGCCCACCGGTCTTCGCGTTTGCCGGCAAAGCGCTCGGCCAGTTCTTTTTGGTCTGCAGCCAGAATGTTGATGGCGTAGTGTGAACCCGTGCTCAGTGCCACCATCGAGGCGGCGGAGCGGCTCAGGCTCCACAGCACCAGCGGCGGGTCTAGCGAGACCGAGTTGAAGGAGTTGGCCGTCAGGCCGACCAAGTCACCGTCAGCGGTGCGCGCGGTGACGATGGTCACGCCGGTTGCGAAGGTGCCGAGGGCACTGCGAAACTCCTGCCGTGAAAAATTCGGAGCGTTGGCGGCGAGGATCTGGGCGTTGGACAGCATTGAAGTCATGGCATTGATTGTCTGCGAAGAAGCGGCTTTTCCGATCTCAAGCATGACAAGGTCGGCCTCAAGGCAGGACTTCTTCAGCGGTGATGCTGCAGGAAAAAGGTCAGCATGGCTGCCGACGCGTCCGGTCCGTGCGGGTCTGTGAACGAGCCGGCCGCATTGCCGCCCGACCAAGCGTGCGGCCCGGCTTCAACCGACCAGTACTCGACGTAACTGCGCTGATCATAGGCGCTGTAAACCGTGCGCAGCGTGTGACGCAACTCTCCGGTAGGCGCGGGCAATTCTTGGGTGACAAGGCTGCGCTGCAAGGTCACGCCCGAGGCTTTGAGTGCCGCCGTGGCAGCGAGCACGATTTGGTCACCGTTGTCAGGATGCACCGTGCGGTCTGCGTCACCATGAAAGACGATGGTCGGCATCACGTCTTTCAGGGCCGCAGGATCGCCAGGGGCGCTGGAGCGGCCACCATGGCGCATGGCGCTGAACGCCGACATCACGTCGTGAGCGGCACCCGGCGGCAGGCCCGAGTGCACACCCACAGCGGCGAACAGGTCGGGGTAGTGAGCGGCCACGATGGCAGCCATCGCGCCACCTGCCGAGAGTCCAGCGATGTAAACACGTGTCGGATCCACCGGGTAACGCGAGATAACTTGCCGTGTCAGCGCAGCCAGCATGGCGGGCTCGCCGGCGTGTCGGCCTTGGTGCGCACTGTCAAACCAGTTCCAGCAGCGCATCTGATTGGCCTTGGGCCGTTGTTCAGGGTACAGCACCATGCAGGGTGTCTTGGCTGCCAGCTCGTTCATGGTGGTGCCTCGGGCAAAGTCGGGGGCATCTTGCTTGCAGCCGTGCAACATCACCACCAATGGCAGGCCGATCGGTACTTCTGTTGTGGATGCAAAAGGCGGTAAGTGCGACAGAGGCGGCAAAGGCGGAACATAAAGATTGAAGTCGTAGCGCTCGCCTTCAAACTCAAAGACTTGTCGCGTGAAGGCGGCGCGGCGGGGCTTCGGTTTGGCTTGCGGCGCGATCGGGGCATCTAATTCAGCGGCGGCTTGTTCCGCAACGCTTTCAGTCCAGACCGCTGCTGGCGCCGTCGTTGTGTGTGTTGCATCAAATGCAGGGCGTACGGATTCCTTGCCAAAGGTGCGGCGCAACAGCTGCTCGGCCGCCACGATTTGTCGGCCAATAGCCGATTGGCGGGTTGCACGGGTCAATTCATTCATCCAGAAGGGCACTGCTTGAGCTCCAAAGCGCATTGCTGCGGTGCAGCAAAGAATACGCTTTTTCTGTGAGGGGTGCATCCGGCTAACATCGCTG
Source organism: Pseudomonadota bacterium (assembly GCA_041172005.1). Taxonomy (GTDB): domain Bacteria; phylum Pseudomonadota; class Gammaproteobacteria; order Burkholderiales; family Burkholderiaceae_C; genus Polaromonas. Next base: position 4,755 of record JBEDKR010000106.1, on the reverse strand, counting down.
TATGTCTTTTGACAATGGTGCGGCCGAGCAAGTGCATCATTAACCTTTACTTTGGGCCAAGCCATGAAACCCCGCGCTGCACAAAAAGAGCTCCACACCGCCCAGGTTGCGCGGCTCGCCCTTGAGGCGCGTTTTTTGGAGTTGGCGGAGAACACCAACGACGTTTATTACAGCCGCGATGGTGCCACGGGTGCTTTGCTTTACATCAGCCCGGCTTACGAGCGGCTGTGGGGGTTCAGCTGTGAAAGTCTCTACGCGAATCCCGATTCTTATCTGAATGCCGTGCACCCAGTCGATCATGCGACCGTCGCAGCCGCCTACAAGGCTATCCTTGCCGGTGTAACGACTGAGCTTGAGTACCGGCTCATGTTGCCCAATGGGGAAATTCTGTGGGTGCGCGACTATTCTCACCCCGTGGTGGGGGCGGACGGTCAGGTCGAGCGGGTTGTGGGTGTTGCGCACGACATCACTTTTCAGAAGCGGGCTGCCGCTGAACTCGCCAGCACCGCGCGGGCGCTGGAAATGCTCAGCTTGTGTAATCGCGCCTTGACGCGGATGGATGACGAGCGGCAGTTGCTGGCAGAAATTTGCCGTTTGGCGGTTGAGGTTGGCGGCTACCGCATGGCGTGGGTCGGCTATGCCCGCGAAGACGAGGCGCGCAGCATTGAGCCGATGGCGCATGCGGGCCATGAGGCCGGTTATCTGTCGGCCATCAAACTGAGCTGGGCCGACGAGCCGACCGGCAGTGGCGGGCCCGTGGGCGACGTGATCCGGCAGCGCAAGGTGTCTGATTTTTATGAATTTGAGTCGCTGGCAGACCGTGTGCACTGGGCTCAAGCTGCGCTGGAGCGCGGTTACCGCAGCTTGCTCACCATCCCGCTGTCCTATGCCGACCAGACCTTCGGCATGTTGGCCCTTTATTCAGCGGATGCGCTGCCTGCCAGAGCTGAAGAGGTGCTGCTGTTGCAGGAACTGGCCAACAATTTGGCGTTCGGTATTGACAGCATCCGTTCACGTCAGTGGCGGAACCAGTTAGAGGCGGCTATTTCCAAGGTTGCTGCCGGTGTCTCGGTGCAGGGTGGCAGCAATTTTTTTGAACATTTGGTCCGTAACATGGCTGACGCGCTGGGCGCGCAAGCGGCCTTTGTGACGCGGGTGCTGCCCGGCGAGCCTTTGATGGCGCGGCGGGTGGCCGGCGTCGTTGACGGCAAGTTGGTCGAGAGTTTTGACTATCCGGTGCAGCAGTCGCCATGCCGGGAGCTGATTGACGCAGTCAGTGTGACGCTGCCCAAAAATGTGCTCAGTCGTTACCCTGAGGTGAAGACGCTGTTTGGCCTCAGCCCCGAAGCCTATGTCGGGCATAGGCTGGAAAATGCGTCTGGGGAATTGGCGGGCATGCTCTTTGTGATGTTTCGCGAGCCGCTCAAACACAGCGTCTTGATGGTCTCTACTCTGCAAATTTTTGCGGCTCGCACCTCTGCTGAGCTGAAGCGTTTGCAGGCCGATCTGGAAATACGCAACCTCAATGCCACCTTGGAAGACCGCGTCCAGCAACGCACCGCGCAACTCAAGTCGGCCAACGAAGAGCTGGAGTCTTTTTGCTATTCTGTCTCGCACGACCTGCGCTCGCCACTGAGCGCTGTCGATGGTTTTGCCAGCTTGCTGGAGCAGTCGGTGGAGGCTTTGCCGGAGCCGATGGCGCAAAAAGGGCAGCACTACCTCAAGCGTGTTCGCGCTGGTGTTGTGCAAATGGGCGAATTGATTGACGCCTTGCTGTCCTTGGCCCGGTTGGCAAGGGCTCCATTGCGCCATGATCGCGTTGACCTCAGTGCGCTGGCCAACGAGGTGCTGGCCAATTGTCGTGAGCGCGACCCGTCCCGCGTGCTGCAGGCGCAAGTTGAGCCCGGACTCGTCGCCACGGGGGACAACCGTTTGCTGCGTCAAGTGTTGGATAACTTGCTGGGCAATGCTTGGAAGTTCAGTGCCGGCGAGCCGGTTACGCGCATTTCTTTTGGCTCGGAGACCGATGCCAGCGGGAATTTGGTTTATGTCGTCCGTGACAACGGCGCCGGCTTCAACATGGCCTACGCGCAAAAACTTTTCGGTCCCTTCCAGCGGCTGCACTCACCGTCTGAGTTTGAGGGCACCGGTATTGGCTTGGCTTTTGTGCAGCGCATCATCTTGCGCCATGGCGGGCGGATTTGGGGTGAATCGGCACCGGGGCAAGGTGCTACGTTTCGCTTCACGTTGGGTCATCTCGATCCGAACGAGACCGGGGCCGAAACCTTCACACCGGATCGCGCGTAACTACTGAGTCACAAAAAAAGCGTCAAGGTCACTTGATGGGCGAAGCCCCCAGAAAACAGGCGAGCAGAAACCTCTGACGTTAAACTCTGCGTATGCTCTCCTCTTTATCTCTTCAAAATGGCGTGAGTCCCATTGCCGCCCCCATCAAGGTGTCTTTCAAGGCGCAGATGTTGCAGGCCCGAGAGGACGCCATTGTTGAAGCGGTGAACCGGCTCTTGGCCGAAAAAGGCTTCGACTTGATGACGGTTGATGAAGTGGCCGCCGAGGTTGGCATCGCTAAGGCCAGCCTGTACAAGCACTTCCCCAGCAAGGAAGACTTGGCGGCCGCAGCCATGGTGCGGGTGTTGGCAAGGGCCAAGAGCTTGTTGGCCAGCTTGCCGTCCGACGCCGCGCCCATCGACCAACTCAAAGCCGTGGTGCGCTGGATGATGCGTTTGCAGCTGGCTGGCGAAATGCCGTCGCTGCCGAGTCAGAACTCCAGCCTGCGGGCCAACTTGATGGCCAATCGGGCTTATTTGGATGGCTTGTTACAGGTCAGTGACCACATTGGCAGCTGGATTGAAGAGGCTCAAGCCGATGGCAACCTGAACCCAGCTTTGCCGCCCATCTTGGTGCTTTACACCGTGTATTCGCGTGCATGCGACCCGGTGCTTGAATTCATGAAGTCAACCGGTCAGCACAGCGATGAAGAGATCGTCGAATTCGTCGTCACCACCTGCTTCGACGGTTTACGCAAGTAGCTTTTCAAGAGCGCATGCGCAAGCGGGGCCCGCAGGCCCCGCTGATCCGCTCACAAACCGAATTACTTCGGCATGATGACCGTGTCAATGGCGTGGATCACGCCGTTGCTGGCGGCCACGTCGGCTGCCACAACCTTGGCGCCGTTGACTGTCACGCCGCCCATGGTGGCCAGCGTCACATTGCCGCCTTGTACTGTTTTGACGCTACCAGCCTTGACGTCTTTGGCCATCACTTTGCCCGGGACCACGTGGTAAGTCAGCACTTTGGTCAGTGCCGCTTTGTCTTTCAGCAGTGCATCCAGATCTGCTTTTGGGATCTTGGCGAAGGCTGCGTCAGTGGGTGCAAACACAGTGAACGGGCCTGGGCCTTTGAGGGTCTCGACCAAACCGGCTGCCGTCACGGCAGTCACCAAGGTTTTGAAGTTTCCGGCGCTGACGGCGGTGTCCACGATGTCGGCAGCTTGGGCCGAAAAGACGGCGCTGGCGCTCAGTGCCAAAGCAATAAGGGATTTTTTCATAGGTGACTCCATTGGGTTAAAAGTAAGCACCTAACGGGTGGTGCAAGTCCAATGTAAGGCATATCAGTAGCAATATGAACTCAATGGTCTTTGTTGTGACCGGCTGGTAATTGGTGGCTTGGCGACAGGCGCTTTCCCACTGATGAGCTTCGATGTTGCTTTGTTTGGTCGCGTTGCAAGACGCCGTCAAACGTGGATCAGCAGCTCTGGACGGTAGCTTGTTTGCTCACCTTTGTGCGCATAACCTAGCGGGTTGGCAACCACGCGACAGCCTTGGCTCAGGTAGTCTTGCGGGCAGTGCAGGTGGCCGTGCAGCCACAGTTGCGCAGCAGGTAGCAGCGCGTCCAGCGCGTTGCAAAAGCCGGCAGTACCGGGTGTCAGTCCATAACGCGGGTCTGCACTGATTAGACTTGGAGAGAAGTGAGTGACTACTACAGTCGGCCCATCAAAAGGCTGCGTCAATGCCGCCCGCAGCCAAGCCTGGCTTTGCAAGCCGAGTTCGCGGACCTCGGGTGCCAGCATCGGCACGCCGTTGCGCAGCGAATGGTTTTTTCGCAGGTAGTAGTTGGCCGCCCGGAAAGCCTTGTCGCGGCCCGACAGCGAAGCGCTCAGGGAATCGCCGCTCAGCGCATCAAAGTCAGTCCACAGCGTGCAACCCAGAAAGCGCACGCCTTGCAGCACCACGCTTTGTTGCTCCAGCCAAATCAATCCCCAACGCTCGCAGGCGGCCCGCAGTCGGCGCGTTGCGTCGTCGAATTCATGGCCGTCATACTCATGATTGCCAGGAATGAACAGCACCGGACATGGCCAGCCGGCGCCACCTTCGCTGACCGGGCGCGGTGAAAAGCGTGCCAAGCCAAAGTCTTCAACGCCCAAACGGGTCAGCGCAGAGCCGGGTTGGTAAGAGCCGATGTCACCGGCCAGCACCAGCACGTCGGCACCCGGCGTCGGTCGGGCCACAAAGTGCGGGTTGGACTCGAGGTGGAGGTCGGACAGCAGCTGTATGTTCACGGATCAATTGTCACTGTCAGGCCGAAAAACTTTGCTTCGCCGCCCGCATCACAGCTTGTCGCAACCACAGGTGACTGCTGTTTTGCTGGCTGCGTCGGTGCCACACGGCATCGACGTGCACGGGTGAAACGTCAAAGGGCAGTGCTTGCAAGATCAATTGTTCGGCAATGCCCGTGACA
>JBEDKR010000105.1:0-6659 GCA_041172005.1 Pseudomonadota bacterium | reverse complement strand
GGGGAGGTTCCATGCCTTGGCAAATTGGGCTAGATTGGCACAGGCTTGCTCACTCCAGTTGGCACCGCCGACGATCACCAGCGGTTGGCGGGCGCGGCTGAGCATGTCGGCCAATGTCTGCGCGTCTACGGTGCTGGGCGTGGCCGCTACCGGTTGATAGCGTGCCGTGTCTGGCACGTCGACCATGGCGCTTAAAACATCTTCTGGCAACGCCAAAACGACCGGCCCCGGTCGGCCGGAGGTGGCCACCTGAAAAGCGCGAGCGATGAATTCTGGAATGCGCGCTGGGTCGTCGATCTCGGCCACCCACTTGGCGAGTGGGCTGAACATCTGGGTGTAATTGACTTCTTGGAAAGATTCGCGGCCGCGGTGCTCACGGGGGATCTGGCCAATGAACAAGATCATCGGGCTGGAGTCTTGCAGGGCGATGTGTGTGCCGCAACTGCCATGGGTCGCGCCGGGCCCACGCGTCACAAAGCAGATGCCAGGACGACCGGTCAACTTGCCATCCGCTTCGGCCATGTTGGCCGCAGCGCCTTCATGCTTGGTGACGATCAGATCGATATCGGGGTAGTCGACCAGCGCATCGAGGACATCGAGATAGCTTTCGCCAGGCACGCAATAAATGCGGTCGACGCCGTGAATGTGCAAAGCGTCGACCAGCACCCGACCGCCAGAGCGCAGGCTGGGTTGCAGGAGGACTTGGGCGGTGATCTGAGTCATGTAGGTCGAACAGTGGGGTAGGGAGCCTGACGGCGGAATGCCGGATTGTGCTGCCGCCGATCTCGCTTGGCTCGTGGTTTTTCGCATGCCTGCTATGCGAGATGGCCTGACAGGGACGGCGTTCAAAGAGGTATATTTTTTGGTTATGACAGAACACTTGATCCCCACCGCTGGCCTGCATCGCTGGGTTGCCGATATTTTTCTGGCTGCTGGTTCAGACGCGCGCGAAGCCAAGCTCACCGCTGACCATCTGGTCGCGGCCAACTTGGCCGGCCACGATTCGCATGGCGTCGGCATGGTGCCGCGCTATGTCAGTTCCTGGCTCGCCGACGAACTGCAGCTGAACCAACATGTGACCATTGAGCAAGACAGCGGCACCATGCTGACCTTGAACGCTCAGCGAGGCATGGGGCAAGCGGTCACGCATGAAGCGATGGACCTGGCGATTGCACGCGCACGTGAACATGGCGTGTGTGTCATGGGCCTGAAAAATTCGCACCATCTGGGCCGCGTCGGCCACTGGGCGGAGCAAGCCGTAGCGCAGGGCATGGTGTCGGTGCATTTCGTCAATGCGGTCAGCTTCCCGGTGGTCGCGCCGCATGGCGGCACGCAGGCGCGCATCGTCACCAATCCCTTCACGGTCGGTATCCCGGTGCCCGGGCGGGAGCCCATCTTGCTCGATTTCGCCACCAGCGCACTCGCCATGGGCAAGGTGCGCGTCGCGCACAACAAGCAGGCCCAAGTGCCCGAGAATTCGCTGCTAGACCAACATGGACGGCCAAGCACAGACCCGGGCGTGATTTTCCCGCCAGCCGGAACGCCGCGCGGCGCCCTGCTGCCGTTTGCGGGCCACAAGGGTTATGCCTTGGCGATGGTGTGTGAGTTGCTGGGTGCAGCGCTCACCGGCGGCGAGACCACGCGTCCTGCCAACACTACGATGAAGCACGCGATTTGGAACAACATGCTGGCCGTGGTTTTCGATCCGCGGCGAATGGGCACCGCTGACATGTTCAGCGAGGAAGTGAGCGCCTATGTCGACTGGGTTCAATCGGCGCCCTTGCGTGAAGGCTTTGAGAAGATCATGTTGCCAGGCGAGCCGGAACAACTGTCGCGCCTCGCCCGTGCTGAATGGGTACCGATAGACAGCGGCACGCTCAAGCAAATGGATGATGCAGCTGCCGCAGTGCAGCAGGCACGCGGAACATCGCCGGGGCCGTTGTCCGCACTTCAAAAAACCTGAGGCAGAGACTCAGTCCAGTAGCTGCGCGCCCGGCCAGCCACCGCTGTTGACAATGCCGGTGATTTCTTGGCGGATGATACGGGTAATGCCCCACAACTCGACCACTGCCGGTCGGTTGCTGGAGGTAGCGATGGCCACTTCGCGTGTGACTTCTGGGTCTACCAAGCGCGCCGTTCGCAGTCGACCTTGCGCCACTTCTTCTGCGACAGCCGCCAGCGGCAGGATGGTGCAGCCCGAGCCGGCGAGCACCATGCGTTTGGTGACGCTGGTCGAGGCATCGCACTCCACCGCGACGTTGAGAGTGATGCCGGCCTTCTCCGCCAAAGACTCGGCCAGCAGGCGCAAACCGTGCGGTGTGCTGGGCAGAATCAGTGGCACTTCGCCCAAGTGCCGCACTGAAAACTCGCTGCCAATGTGCGCGTAGTCTGGCGGCACCACCAGCCTGACGTCTTCGCGCAGCACCACATCGACTTTCAGGCCGTGCGCGTGCGTGGGCAGGTAAAACACGGCAATGTCGATATCGCCAGCGGCCAGCCAAGACAGCATGTGCGTGCCGAGCCCCTCGACGAAGCGCAGTTTGGTTTTGGGAAACTGCGCTTTGAGCGCTTTGCTGACCGGCCCGAACACAGTGCGTGCAATGGTCGGCTGCGCCGCGATCACAACTTGCGTGGGGCCCTGTTCTGAAAACGAATGGATGACGCGTTGGGCTTCATTGAGCGTGTCTGCAATCTTGCTCGCATAGTCGAGCAGTGCCAGACCGGCCTCGGTTGGCAGCACACCGCGGCCGCTGCGGTGAAGCAGACGCGTTTGTGCCGCAGCTTCGAGCCGCGCGATCTGGCGGCTCACGGTGGATTGGTCGCTGCCCAGCTCGAGCGCCGCACGCGAGATGCTGCCGCAATGGGCCACACGGGCAAAACATTTCAGGTCGTCGGAATTCATGGCGTCGCAAACAAAGAAAACAGCGCCACTGTAGCTTAGATACCAAGGAAGAAGGCGCTTTGGGGTGGGTCTGCACCTAGTAAATCGATAGAAAACAGACTGGCGCTTACCGTTCAATCATGTGCATACTTAAGTATCGAAATAATCAATGCCTGTGCGAATGAACGACGCAAAGTCGTATGGGCCAACAAAAAGGCAGGAGACACGCATGCAACACAATTTCCCCCCAACTAAATCCGCCATCATTTTCGCCGCGCTTCTGTGCAGTGCGGTCGGTGTGCAGGCTCAGCAGGTCAAGCTGATGACCGGCCCTCAAGGCGGCTCATGGTATCCGCTGGGTGGCGCGATCTCCAATATCGCCGACCGGGCCGGCATCAAGGTGCAGGTACTTCCTGGCGCTGGCATCGCCAATGTGCTGGCGGTCGACCGCAGCCGGGCTGACATGGGTTTTGGCAACTCGATTTCCACCGTCGACGGTGTAGCGGGCCGCGCCCCCTTTAAGCAACCTGCGAAGAATGTCTGCAACGTCGCGACACTCTATCCGCAGTATTTCCAAGTGGTCGCCAATGCTGATGCGAACATCAACTCACTAGCCGACTTGAAGGGCAAGCCCATCGCCGTTCAGCCTAGGGGCAACACTGCAGAGTTCATCACCCAGCAAACGCTGCAGGTCTACGGCATGAGCTACAAGGACATGTCGCGCATCAGTCATGTGTCCTACTCGGATGCGGTGTCGCTGATGAAGGACAACAACGCGCAGGCCTTCACGCTGGGCACCACCGTACCGGCATCGTCAATCATGGACCTGGCCTCGGCGCGTGACATCAAAATTGTGAGTATTCCTGAGGACAAGTATCATGCGATGCGCAAGCTCAACCCGGGCTACACCAAGCTGGTCATTCCCGCCAACAGCTATCCCAAACAAACCACGGCGGTGCCCACTATCGGTTACGCCACTCACCTGGTTGCGCGTTGCGACTTGGATGCCGAGGTGGTCTACAAAGTGCTCAAGGGCATGGTCGATAACCAGGCCGACCTCGTGGCAATTGCCAATGCGATGACCGGCCTCACGCCTAAGTTGATGGCGGAAGACATTGGCGTGCCTCTGCACAAGGGCGCTGAGCGTTTCTACAAGGAAGTCGGCGCGCTGTAAGGCGAAAGCCGCCCTTCAAGTCAATCTTGCTCGCTGGCAGGATCGGCGCCGAAGTTCCTTTGTGACGCCTTAGAGCGCAGGAGTGCATCCATGTTTTCCCTTCCCCAGGCCTTCTCCCGGCACTTGATCACGGTGATCGCGGTGTTGATGTCGGTGTTTCATCTGTACGTGGCCTTCGTCGGTCCACCCGACGCGTATGTGATGCGTGGCTGGCATCTGGCTTTCGCTCTGGTGCTGGCCTTTTTGGTGATGCCCGGCCGCCATGGAACGGCTGAGCGGGTCGGCTGGGTTGACCTGCTGCTGGTGTTGGCGGCCGTCGCGGCGGCGCTGTACCCGAGTGCCAGCCTGGACTACATTCAAAATCGCTTTTACTACGTCGACGACCCACGACTCGCCGACTACGTCTTTGGGGGTGCGTTGATCGTGTTGGTGATGGAGGCCACCCGCCGCGCCACCGGTTGGGCGCTGCCGATCACCGCGATGGTGTTTCTGGTCTATGGCTTGACCCTCGGAAACCAGTCGGTCGGCATCATGCTTGATCAACTTTATTTGACCACCGAAGGTATCTTCGGCATTCCGCTGTACGTGTCTGCCACCTATGTGATGCTGTTCATCCTGTTTGGCGCCTTTGTCGAGCGCAGCGGTGCTGGTCAACTCTTCATGGATTTCGCGCTGGCACTCGCCGGCCACACTTCAGGCGGTCCGGCCAAGGTGGCGGTGATCACCAGCAGCTTGTTTGGCACGGTGTCAGGCAGCGCAGTGGCCAACGTGATGACCACCGGCACTTTCACGATTCCGCTGATGATGCGCACTGGCTACAGACCTGCCTTTTCAGGCGCGGTCGAGGCGGTCGCCTCTACCGGCGGTCAGTTGATGCCCCCCATCATGGGCGCCGCAGCCTTTGTGATGGCCGAGTTTCTGGGCGTGTCGTATCTGACCGTCGCCGCCTTTGCGCTGTTGCCAGCGCTGTTGTATTACGTGGCCGTTTTCATGGCCGTGCACTTCGAGGCCAAGCGGACGGGTTTGGTCGGCGTGCCCAAGGCCGACTTGCCGCGCCTGCGGCAGGTGATGTCTGAGCGCGGTCACCTTTTTTTGCCATTGATCGTGATCATCGCGGTCTTGCTGACCGGACGCAGCGCGGCATTTTCGGCGCTATGCGGCATTGTCTCGGTGATCCCGACCACTTGGCTGCGCGCCAGTACCCGCGCAACCTTCACCGTGCGCGCTGTCATCGAGGCGCTGGAGGCTGGTGCCCGCAACACCTTGGTGGTCGCGCTAGCCTGCGCTTGCGCTGGTATTGTGATTGGCACCATCACCCTGACCGGCCTGGGCCTAGCCTTCACAGGGATCGTGCTCGATCTGTCGCAGGATTCGCTGATCCTGGCGCTGCTGCTGACCATGCTGGCTGGCATTTTGCTGGGCATGGGCCTGCCCACCACGCCTGCTTACATCGTGCAGGTGGCGCTGTTGGTACCGGCGCTGGTCAAGCTCGGTATCCAGGTCGAGGCGGCTCACCTGTTTGTGCTGTATTTCGCGGTCTTGTCGGCAATCACACCGCCGGTGGCGATGGCGGTGTATGCGGCCAATGGCATCTCCCGCGCCAAGCTGATGGAAAGCAGCTGGGCGGCCATGAAGCTGGGCCTGACCGGCTACATCATCCCCTTCATGTTTGTGTTTTCACCGGCGCTGCTGCTGATGGGCGACTTTGTCACCGTCAGCATGGCCGCCATCACGGCCACCATCGGGGTGACCTGTCTGGCCGGTGGGTTGCACTCGTATTTTTTCTTTGGCCCGGCCCGCTGGTGGGAGCGGCTGATGCTGATCGCCGCCGCCCTGGTGCTGATCAAACCGGGCTGGATGAGCGACTTGATCGGTCTTGGATTGATCGCGCTGATTGTCGCCAGCCAACTCTGGCTCAGGCCTGCAGCACCCGTGACAAATAAAGAGCCCGCTTGAGTTTTTAGGACGATTGAAAGCGTTCGCGAAAGGCCGCGCAAAAGCCCGGCGTGCCGGTGACGGACAAGCTCACAGTGTGGCGTGCGGCACCTGCGGCTTGTGGCTGAACGCTGACTTCGCCGCTGTGGTCGTCAAAGTGCAAGAAGTCAACCGCGCTGAATTCGCGCCAGCCTTGTAGGTCGTAGTCCCATTCGCCGCCTTCGTCGAGCGGTGCGCGCTGGGCCTCAAAAGCATGCTGCGCCCAGACCAGAACGGTGACGACTTCGGCCAGCACCGCTGCGTTGTGGGCAGTTGGCGTGGCGGCCAGCGCGTCAAAAGTGCCGATGCCGTCGGCGTCCTCGCTGTAGTCAAACTCGAGGTAGTTCAGGCTCATGTGAGCTCAGTTCGCTGGCGCACTGGCGCTTGCCGCTGGTACAGGCAGCGCCGACATTGTTGGCGCAGAAGTAGCAGGCGTCACCAGCAGCAGTTCGGGCTGAACCTGTTGCAGCAGCCGCTCAGGCTCGGTTTGGTGGGCGGGCGCGAGGCCGAGCTGGGCCAGCGCGCCGTGCGACCACGCGAAGTAGGCGGCATTGGCTAACAACAGCAACAAAATCAGCAGTCTCAACATGGGGCGTCCTCTGCCTTCAAGGGCGATGTATCGGCAGTGTC
>JBEDKR010000104.1:0-6675 GCA_041172005.1 Pseudomonadota bacterium | reverse complement strand
GCCGCGTGGCGGTGCCGTGCCAGACCGCACCGCCCAAAAAAGGCCGAAACTCGGCCATGCGGCGCATCCAGACCAAGGCCAGTTCACGCAGGGCTTTCAGCTCGGCCGGCTGCGTCTCGGCACAAAACAGTGCGATGTACTCGTGCACCGCGTCTTCAAGCTCGTCATTACCCGGCAACTCGGTGCGGGACGGCAAAGCCATTTGCTTGACCGCGCGGCGCTTGGCAGGGCCGTATTCAAGCCCCTCCTCGACCACCATGGCGGCCGCTGCGGCGGCGATTTCAGCCTTCAGGCTGTGCGGTTCAAATGAGTTCATAAAGGCATATTTTTGCACCTGCGCTGCCGCACTGCGCACGTAGGGTTGAAGCTGCGCCACCAAGCACTGCCTAAAATGCCGCATGCACATACATATCTTGGGAATCTGCGGCACCTTCATGGGTGGCTTGGCCGCCCTCGCCCGCGAAGCTGGTCATCAGGTCACCGGTTGCGACACCGGCGTTTACCCACCCATGAGCGACCAACTCCGCAGCTTGGGGATTGAGCTGACAGAAGGCTATGAAGCCGGGGTGTTGCAGCAAGCCGGCTTCAAGCCCGACATGTTTGTCATCGGCAACGTGGTGTCGCGCGCCCAGTTGCCCGACGGCAGCCCCAAGTTCCCGCTGATGGAGGCCATCCTCAACCAAGGTCTGCCCTACACCAGCGGCCCGCAGTGGCTGGCTGAACATGTGTTGCAAGGCCGGCATGTGCTGGCCGTGGCTGGCACGCACGGCAAAACCACCACCACCGCGATGCTCACCTGGATTCTGGAGCAGGCAGGTCTGCAACCGGGCTTTTTGATCGGCGGCGTGCCCTTGAACTTTGGCGTCTCCGCCCGGCTCGGCCAAGGCCAGAGCTTTGTGATCGAGGCCGACGAGTACGACACGGCCTTTTTCGACAAGCGCAGCAAGTTTGTGCATTACCGGCCGCGCACGGCCATCCTTAACAACTTGGAGTTTGACCACGCCGATATTTTTGAGAATCTAGCGGCCATCGAACGGCAGTTCCATCACTTGGTGCGCACCGTGCCGTCGCAAGGCCGTGTGGTGGTGAATGCCGCCGAGGCCAGTTTGACGCGCGTGCTCGCACAGGGCTGCTGGAGTGAGCAAGTACTCTTCGGTACAAGCACGTCGAACCTAGCCGGCTTCACAGCTTTGGGTGAACCGCAAGCCTTTCAAGTGCTGAAAGCCGGTCAGCCTGTGGCCGACGTGCGTTGGGCGATCAGCGGTGTGCACAATCAGCTGAATGCGCTGGCCGCCATCGCTGCGGCCGAGCATGTCGGCGTCAGCCCGAGCACGGCGGCCCAAGCGCTCAGCAGTTTTGAGAACGTCAAACGCCGCATGGAAGTGCGCGGCGTGGTGCAGCGCCCTGGCGGCAACATCACGGTGTATGACGACTTTGCGCACCACCCGACGGCGATCCACACCACCGTCGACGGCTTGCGCAGGCAGTTGAATGCACAAGGCCACACGGCAGCGCGCATTCTGGCGATCTTCGAGCCGCGCAGCAACACCATGAAGCTGGGCACCATGACGGCACAGCTGCCGTGGAGCTTAGAGCAAGCTGATCTGGCGTTTTGCCACGCCGGCGGTCTGGACTGGGATGCCAGAGCCGCCCTCGCCCCGATGGGTAAGCGGGCCCAAGTTGCCGACACACTCGACGCCTTGCTGGCCCAAGTCAAAGCCGCAGCCTTGCCCGGCGACCATTTGCTGTGCATGAGCAACGGCGGCTTTGGCGGCATTCACGCCAAACTGCTGGACGCGCTGGCGGCTTGAAAAGACCGCCAGCTTCTCTGAAAGCTCAGCGGGCGCGTCTGGCTTTCACGGACTGCGACAAGCCTTCCAGCAACGCCAGTGAATCACCCCAGCTCAGGCAGGCGTCGGTGATGCTCTGGCCGTATGTCAGCGCCTTCGGGTCATCCTTGCCGGGCGTGAATTTCTGCGCACCAGGGTTCAAATGACTTTCCACCATCAGGCCGAAGACCTGACGTGATCCACCAGCGACTTGGCCAGCGATGTCTCGCGCCACTTCCAGCTGCTTTTCGTGCTGTTTGGAACTGTTGGCGTGACTGCAGTCGACCATCAGCGTGGCCGGCAGTTTGGCGGCTTCGAGGTCCTTGCACGCGGCGTTGACGCTGGCGGCGTCGTAGTTCGGTGCTTTGCCACCGCGCAAAATGACGTGGCAGTCCGGGTTGCCGTTGGTTTGCACAATCGCCACTTGGCCGTTTTTGTGAACCGACAAAAAGTGGTGCCCACGCGCCGCTGCCTGAATCGCATCGGTGGCGATACGGATGTTGCCATCCGTGCCATTCTTGAAGCCGATCGGAGCCGAAATACCCGACGCCAACTCGCGGTGCACCTGGCTTTCAGTGGTGCGCGCGCCGATCGCGCCCCAAGCGATCAAGTCACCAATGTATTGCGGTGAAATCACGTCCAAAAACTCGCTGCCTGCTGGCAAGCCCAGCCGGTTGATGTCGATCAGCAGCTGACGTGCAATACGCAAACCTTCGTCGATACGGTAGCTCTCATCCAAGTAAGGGTCATTGATGAGGCCCTTCCAGCCGACCGTGGTGCGCGGCTTTTCAAAGTACACGCGCATCACGATCTCCAGCGTGTCGGCGTACTTGTGCCGCTGCTCGACCAACTTGCGGGCGTACTCCAAAGCCGCCATCGGGTCGTGGATCGAGCAAGGGCCGATGACCACCAGCAACCGGTCGTCTGTGCCGGCCATGATGTTGTGAATGTTGCGGCGGGTCTGGGTGATCAGGCTCTCGACCGGCGTGCCGTCGATCGGGAAAAAGCGAATTAAATGCTCGGGAGGTGGAAGCACGGTGATGTCCTTGATGCGTTCGTCGTCGGTCTGGCTGGTTTTGTCGACGGGACGCACATAGCGGGGTTCGCTGGTGGTTTGGACTGACGCATTCATGACGGGCTTCCTTCTGGGTTAACGGAGAAAATAAGGGGCAAAAAAAAACCGCCGGGGGTCCGGCGGTTTTTGAGATTCAGCTGCGTTTTGTAGGCTTACGCAAGGATCTCTCTACCGCCGAAGGCGCTTGAGAACCAAAAGTAAGAAAAATAAAATGCGGCTGAATGCATGGGTTCAATGTAGCACAGGTGCGTGGCAATCAAAAATTAGGCGGTTCCGCCGACCGTCAGACCGTCGATGCGCAGGGTCGGCTGGCCAACGCCTACGGGCACGCTCTGGCCTTCTTTACCGCAAGTGCCGACACCGCTGTCGAGAGCCATGTCGTTGCCCATCATGGTCACACGCGTCAGCGCATCGGGGCCGTTGCCGACAATCGTCGCACCCTTGACAGGGTAGAGAATTTTGCCGTTTTCAACCCAAAACGCTTCGCTGGCTGAAAAGACAAATTTACCCGAGGTGATGTCGACCTGACCACCGCCAAAGTTGGTGGCGTACAAGCCCTTCTTGATGCTCGCCACGATCTCTTCGGGGGCCTTGTCACCGCCCAACATATAGGTGTTGGTCATGCGCGGCATCGGCGTGTGCGCGTAGCTTTCACGGCGGCCGTTGCCTGTTGGCTTGACCTTCATCAGGCGGGCATTCAGCGAGTCCTGGATGTAGCCCTTCAAAATACCGTCTTCGATCAGCACATTGCGCTGGCTGGCATTGCCCTCGTCATCCACATTAAGTGAACCGCGGCGGTCGGCCAAGGTGCCGTCGTCCAGCACCGTCACGCCCTTGGCAGCCACGCGCTCGCCAATGCGGCCAGCAAAAGCGCTCGAACCCTTGCGGTTGAAGTCACCCTCTAAGCCGTGGCCAATCGCTTCGTGCAACAAAATACCGGGCCAGCCAGACCCCAGCACCACGGTCATCTGACCGGCAGGCGCGGGGCGGGCTTCTAGATTGGTGAGTGCGGCTTTGACTGCGGCATCGACATATTCATTGATCTGATCTTCACCGAAATAAGCCAAACCAAAGCGACCGCCGCCGCCGCCTGAGCCCACTTCGCGGCGGCTCACACCAGCGATTTTTTGCTCGGCAATCACGGTCACGCTCAAGCGCACCAGAGGCCTTACATCGGCCGCCAGCGTGCCGTCGGCACGGGCCACCATGACCACGTCATACTCACTGGCCAAACCGGCCATGACTTGCACCACGCGCGGGTCTTTGGCTTTGGCGAGTTTTTCGACCCGCTCCAGCAATTTGACTTTGGCGGTGCTGTCAAGCGACGCAATCGGGTCGATGTCGCTGTACAGCGAACGGCTGCCAGCCACCTTGCGGGTGCTGGTCTTCACCCGGCCAGCCTTGGTGGCGGCTGAAATAGTGCGCACGGTGCGGGCAGCGTCGAGCAGGGAGGCTTCAGAAATATCGTCCGAATAGGCAAAAGCGGTTTTCTCGCCGCTGACAGCGCGCACGCCGACGCCTTGGTCAATGCTAAAAGAACCGGTTTTGACAATGCCTTCTTCCAAGCTCCAGCCTTCGCTGCGGGTGTACTGGAAATACAGGTCAGCGTCGTCCACGCCGTAAGACGTGATCTCGCCCAAGGCGCGGCGCAAATGCGCTTCGGTCAGGCCAAAGGGTGCTAGCAACAGCTTTTCGGCAATCGCCAGTCGCTCGGCCGTCGCATCGGCGTGAGGCCGAGCGCTGGGCGCAAAAAAATCTGTTTTACGAGCCGAGCCGGGGGAGGATTTGAGTGACTGCATAAAGTCATTGTAGGCAGTCTGCCTGAGCCGCGCGGCAGGCAGGGCTTCTTGCGTTCAGGACTGAATCAGCCGTTTTGACCTGGCGATTGACATCAAAATCCCGACCGCCAACCCCAGCGTGACCATCGCCGTGCCGCCATAGCTGATGAAGGGCAAAGGCACGCCAACCACCGGCAAAATGCCGCTGACCATGCCCATGTTGACGAAGGCATAGGTGAAGAAAATCATGGTCACTGAACCCGCCAGCAGCCGGGCAAAGAGCGTCGGCGCGTCCAGTGCAATGGCCAGCCCGCGCAAGATCAGGAAAATAAAGCCACCAATCAGGAGCAGGTTGCCCAACAGCCCGAACTCTTCAGAAAAAGCGGCAAAAATGAAGTCGGTGGTGCGCTCGGGGATGAACTCCAGATGGGTTTGCGTGCCGGCCATGAAACCCTTGCCAAAGACCCCGCCTGAGCCAATCGCAATCATCCCTTGAATGATGTGAAAGCCCCGTCCCAACGGGTCACGCGTCGGGTCAAGCAGGGTACAAATGCGCTGCTGCTGGTAGTCGTGCAACACCGGCCAACGCACACCGTCGGCGCACAGTTGCGGCTCAAATAGCACCAGCAGGGTGATGCCCACCAAAGCCAAGACCACCGGCGGCACAATCAGCCGCCAGCTCAAGCCAGCGAAAAAAATCACCGCCAGTCCAGCAGCCATCACCAGCAGCGAGGTGCCTAGGTCAGGCTGCTTCATGATCAGGGCCACGGGTACCAGCAACAGCAGAAGCGCCGCCAGAAAATCAAACGGCCGCAACTGCCCTTCGCGCTTTTGAAACCACCAAGCCAGCATCAGCGGCATGGCGATTTTCAAGATTTCACTGGGCTGGATAACCGTCACACCGATATTCAGCCAGCGCGTGGCGCCCTTGCGGGTGATGCCGAAAATAGCCACAACGATCAGCAAGGCCACACCGCCGACATACATGGGCACGGCAAAAGCCATCAGCCGCTGCGGTGGAATCTGCGCCACCACAAACATGATGCCGCCGGCAATCAGCATATTGCGACCATGGTCGACAAAGCGGGTGCCATGGTCGTAACCCGAGGAATACATGATCAGCAGACCGGCGCTAACCAACAAAAAAACGGCAAAAGCCAAAGGCCCGTCAAACCCTTGAAACAAGGGCGCGATGCGACGCAACAAAGAGGGTTTTTCAAAAATGACGGCCATGCCCTAATTATCTGTCAGCGGCCACTCGTGTGGGTCCCACGCCGCCAAGCTACCATGGCCACATGACCACCACCCACCTGCTTTACCTGCACGGTTTTCGCTCCTCGCCGCGCTCCATGAAGGCCATGACAATGGCCGACGCGGTTCAGTCCCGCCACCCGCAGGTGCATTGGTGGTGCCCGCAGTTGCCGCCGTCACCGCGCGAAGCCATGGCTTTGCTGATGGCTGGCATCGCCAGCTGGCCAACCCAGAACATGGCCGTGGTCGGCTCGTCACTGGGTGGCTTTTACGCGACTTGGATCGCCGCACAAACCGGCTGCCAAGCCGTTCTGCTGAATCCGGCGGTCGACCCGGCGCGCGACTTGAGCCGTTACATTGGCGAGCAAACCAGCTGGCATGACCCGCTGGAGACTTTTTTCTTCAAGCCCGAGTTTGTGCAAGAACTGCGCGACCTCCAGGCCGGCCCCTTGCCGCACCCCGAGCGCTTGCTGGCCATCATCGCCAAGGGCGACGAAGTGCTGGACTGGCGCGAGATGAGCACTCGCTACGCGGCGGCTCGCCTGAAGCTGCTCGAAGGCGGCGACCACGCCTTGAGCGATTTCGACACCCACTTGGACGATGTTCTGGCCTTTTTAGACTTGGCCTGAAGCCGCCGGGTCGGGTCGGGCCCATGGGACAATTCGGCCCATGCACACATTGTTTGAAGAAGCCGGTAAATTTCTGGCCGGCCGTATCCTGTCGGAATCCGACGCCTCATTGC
>JBEDKR010000103.1:0-6729 GCA_041172005.1 Pseudomonadota bacterium | reverse complement strand
CGAAGACCACCGCCAACAGCAAAATCGCCCCAACGGCGATCAAGGTCTTGCCTGATCCGTTGGTGGCGCCGCTTGCTGTGCTGAGGCCAAAAACTCTGTAGAGCGGACAAAAACGAAGCGCCGAGGTTGCCAGCATGATGGCACCGGCAGCGTAAGCCGCGGCCTGCCAACCGCCACCGAGCCAGAAAAATGCAAGCTCTAACAACACCACGCCAAGCAGCGCCCGAAGCAGTCGATCTGGGGTATTTAAATTGCTCATGAGTTTCTCTGAAAGTTTTCAATATGGAGAGCCAAGGCCCGTTTGAGCAGACCTGCTGAAAGTGTCAGAGCGCGCGCCGACTTAGGACTTGATGCGGATCAACAGTTAGCGTTTAAACACCCGTTGTCACAGCTTGAAGCACTGCCCAGTTTCAGGCACGTCCACCGTCCAGTTTTTCTGCGTCCGCAGCAATTCAGCGAAACTGGTTGCGGCAGCCGCCTCCCCATGAACAACAAACGTGCGTTTAGGCGGTTTCACAAATCCACCAGCCCAAGCCAGCAAGGCTTGCTGATCGGCATGTGCCGAAAAGCCGCCCAGCGTGTGAATCGACGCCCGCACTTTGACCTCGTCGCCAAAAATACGCACTGCCTTTTCGCCGTCCACCAAGCGCCGACCCAGCGTGCCTGCAGCCTGAAAGCCGGTGATCAGCACGCTGCATTCGGGCCGCCCCAAGTTGTGCCGAAGGTGGTGTTTGATGCGACCCGCATCACACATGCCGCTGGCAGAAATAATGATCGCCCCTGAGCGAATTTGGTTCAGCGCCATCGACTCTGCAACGTCAGCCACGAAATGCAACTTCGGCAGATTTTTCCCGCGCGCGTGCCATGCAGTGATGCATCTCGCCTCGGCGTCAAACAATTCAAAATGCTTTTGCGTGATCTTGGTCACGGCTGAGGCCATCGGCGAATCCACATAAATATGCAGATTCTTCAAGCGCCCCTGCTCAGCGAGTTGGTGCAGGTGATAGATCAGTTCTTGCGTTCGCCCGACTGCAAAGGCCGGAACGATGACATTGCCTTTGCGCCGGTGCAAGGTCTGCTCAACAACCTCGGCCAGTTCATCAAGCGTGCTGGGCATGTCTTTGTGGTTGCGGTCACCGTAGGTGGACTCGATCAATAAAACGTCAGCTTCTTCGATGCGACTCGGGTCTCGCAAAATCGGCCGGCCCGGCTGCCCAACGTCGCCCGACGCCACCAGCTTGCAGGTCTGAGTGCCTTCGGTGAGCCATATCTCAATCATGGCCGAACCCAAGATATGACCCGCATCGCGAAAGCAGCAAGCCACCGACGGATGCGGTGAAAAACGCTCGTCATACGCTATCGACTTGAGTAACTTCAAACTGTCCTTGGCATCTTGCACGGTGTAGACCGGCGGCAGTGCACCTGGGCGCTTACGACGCTGCGCACGCTCGGCTTCTGACTCTTGAATATGACCGCTGTCAGGCAACATCACGCCCAGCAAATCGATGGTGGCACGGGTGCTGTAAATCGGTCCGGTGAAACCCTGCAGCGCCAATTTTGGCAACAAGCCGCTGTGGTCAATGTGCGCGTGGGTTAGCAGCACAAAGTCAATCGTGCGCGGATCAAAAGCAAATGGCTTGTGATTGCGAAGAGCTTCTTCACGCCCACCTTGTAACATGCCGCAGTCAATCAAAAACCGGCAGTCTTCCAGTTCGACGAGGTAGCACGAACCCGTGACTTCTCGTGCTGCACCTAAAAAAGTCAGTTGCATGTTGAGCCCTCTGTTGTGGACAAGACCTCACCTCAGCGGCCCGACCCATAAAGACTCATCCTAGGCCGAATCGCTTTATTGAGCTTGATTCAAGTCAACCAAGATGGGATGTCGGCGTTATATGAACGTGGCCTTATTGCCATGCTTTTGGAGAACACACATGTTGAAGAACACTCTGATTTTTACGCTGCTTGCAACTGCCGGGTTTGTCGCATCGGCACAAACCACCCCCGCACCTAAATCGGCTCCAGCGGCTCCAGCTGCCGCCACAACCACGGCCCCTGCAGCACCAGCGAAGACTGTTGCCGCAACCCCAGCGGCTCCGGCAGCTGCAGCAACCACTGCAAAAACAGCTGACGCCGAGCCGGCCGTCAAAAAATCGAAGACCAGCATCTGCCACGACAAGACCAGCGCTAGCTACAAACAAACCACCAACTTCACGGCATACAAGACCATGGATGAATGCGTAAAAAGCGGTGGTCGTCCACCAAAAAACGGCAAATAAACTGAAACGTGCACCGGGCTCAATCGTGGTGTTGAGCCTGGCCAGCATCAACGTCCGGGTCAGTCAACTGCCCCGTGAACCGAACGGATCTGCATCTATTTGTAGACCATTGGTCCAGAGACTATAAAAAAAGCCACCTGCGCGGTGGCTATGCGCTACTGGAACTCAGGCGCTGAAGGACTTTTTCTGCCTCTAACAGGCAAAATGAAATGGCTTTTCAGATCCTTTGCCAATTTCCTCAACGCAGCGCCGAATCATCAAAGCCAAAGCTTCCCTGATATTGAGGCAGGCCAAAGAGTTGACTGAACTTGTCAGAGGTAGGTGAACTTGAGCCGGTGTCTGCGGCTACATGAAAAACCTAGCCAGAAAATAAAAAAGCCCCGCGCTATTTATTCAATAGTGCCGAGGCTAGTGTCCACCGGGAATTTTCTGGAGGAAGCGGTGGGATTCGAACCCACGGTACCTTTCGGTACGCCTGATTTCGAATCAGGTACATTCGGCCACTCTGCCACGCTTCCTCATATTTGAGACGACATTCTAGCAGTACGAATAATCCGTTCGAAGCCACAAAACGGCCATGTCGATTAGCAGCCTAACTGCCCCGATACGTCGAGTAGCTCCACGGACTGGCCAGCAGCGGCACGTGGTAGTGAGCTGCGGCATCTGCCACGCCGAAGTCAATGCTCACTTTGTTCAAAAACGGCGGCTCGGGCAACTCAACTCCGCGCGACTTGAAGTAGCCCGCCACATCAAAAACCAGCCGGTAGGTGCCAGTCTTGAGGCTGGCGTGGTCGTACAGCATGCCGTCTGGGTTGCGCCCATCGGCGTTGAGGATGAAGCGCTTCACCAGCGTGGCCTGGTCGCCTTGGGTGGTGTGGAGTTCAACCGCCATGCCAGCGGCCGGCGTGCCGTGCATGGTGTCCAGTACGTGTGTGCTCAAGCCCATGTGTTTCCTTGTTTGGTTTACCAAAAGTGTATACAGTTTTTGGCGTTTCGGCTATTATCGGCCAATGGAATCATCCACCACTTATTCGATTGTCGAGGCTCTGACCAAGGCCATCGTTGAGCACCGTTTGCACCCAGGCACCAAGCTGGCTGAGCAAAAATTAGCCGACCACTTTGGGGTCTCGAGAACCTTGGTTCGGCAGGCGCTGTTTCAGTTGTCGCAAAACCGTTTGATCAGGCTGGAGCCGGCGCGAGGCGCCTTTGTGGCCGCACCGTCTGTCGCCGAGGCCAAGCAGGTGTTTGCCGTGCGGCGCATGCTTGAAGCCGAAATGACACGGGCGTTTGTGAGGGACAGCACGCCAGCGCGCATCAAGTCACTCAAAGACCATGTGGCGCGCGAACAGGCTGCTTTTGACCGCGCCGACGTGCCCAGTCGCAATGAGTTGCTGGGGGACTTTCATGTGCGCATGGCCGAGCTCATGGGCAACCAAGTGCTGGCGCAGGTGCTCGGCGACCTCATCTCGCGTTGCGCCCTGATCACGCTGATGTACCAGTCCAGCGCAGCGGCCGCTCACTCGCACGAAGAACACGCTTTGATCGTCAAGGCGCTGGCCGCGCGCGATGTCGACATGGCCGTGCAACTGATGCACGACCACCTGCTGCACGTTGAAGAAAACCTGACCTTCGACCGCAAGGTACCGTCAAATGACATTTCAATGGCGCTGTCCTGACCACCCTGCTGCAAAGCCCAAACCCATGACCTACGACACCACTGCCCCCTACCCGCGCGACCTCGTCGGCTACAGCCAAAACCCGCCGCATCCGCAATGGCCGGGACAAGCCCGTATCGCGGTGCAGTTTGTCTTGAACTATGAAGAAGGCGGCGAAAACGCTGTGCTGCACGGCGACGTCGGTTCAGAGCAGTTCTTGTCCGAGATGTTCAACCCACCGAGTTTTCCTGAACGCCATCTGAGCATGGAAGGCATTTACGAATACGGCTCACGAGCGGGCGTCTGGCGCATCTTGCGCGAGTTTGAAAAACGCGGCTTGCCGTTGACGGTGTTTGGCGTTGGCATGGCCTTGCAGCGTCACCCAGACCTGACTGCCGCCTTCGTTGAACTTGGCCACGAAATTGCCTGCCACGGCTGGCGCTGGATCAACTATCAAAACGTGGATGAAGCCACAGAGCGTGAACACATGCGCTTAGGCCTAGACGCCATCGAGAAACTCACCGGCAACCGACCGCTGGGCTGGTACACCGGCCGAGATAGCCCGCAAACGCGGCGTCTGGTGGCCGATGACGGCGGCCTGACGTACGACAGTGACTACTACGGTGACGACCTGCCCTTTTGGATGACGGTGAAGCGCACCGACGGCGAGGTGGTGCCGCGTCTGGTGGTGCCCTACACGATGGACACCAACGACATGCGCTTTTCTTTGCCGCAAGGTTTTGCGCAAGCTGAAGACTTCTATATCTACCTGCGTGACAGCTTTGACGTGTTGTATGCCGAAGGCGATGCCAACGGCTTGAACGCACCGAAGATGCTGAGCATCGGCATGCATTGCCGCTTGCTGGGCCGACCCGGCAGGCTGGTGGCGCTACAGCGTTTTCTAGACCACGTGCAACAACACGACAAGGTCTGGGTCTGCCGTCGGATCGACATCGCCAACCATTGGCAAGCCAAGCACCCTTTCACTCCAACTCTGTGACCAAAGCATGACCTCTGCCCACTTGACGATTGACCGTCTCAACAACGCAACGCAGGCCGAAGCACTTCAATTGCTTGACGGTCTGTACGAACACTCACCCTGGGTGGCTGACCACGCGCTGGCAGCGCGGCCCTTCAAGTCACTGACCGACCTGAAATACAAATTAGCACTCGCGCTGCAGAGCGCCAGCAAAGAGGCGCAGCTTCAATTGATTCAGGCCCACCCCGAACTGGCGGGCAAGGCGATGGTCAGCCAAAGCCTGACCGCTGAGTCAAGCAACGAACAAAACAAAGCCGGCCTGACGCAATGCACGCCACAAGAGTTCGCCGTCATCCAGCAGCTCAACAGCGACTACAACGCACGCTTTGGCTTCCCGTTTATTTTGGCCGTTCGCGGGCCGCGCGGCGTCGGCCTGAACAAGCAACAAATCATCGAGACCTTTGCACGGCGTCTGCATGGTCACCCTGAGTTCGAGCGGCAAGAGTGCCTGCGCAACATCAACCGCATCGCTGAAATTCGGCTCAACGACAAGTTTGCCTACGAACCGGTGTTGGGCAACTTGGTCTGGGATTGGCAAGAAGAGCTGAGCGCTTTCAGCGACCCCGGCTACGCCGAGCAAGGCCAGCTCACCGTCACCTACCTGACCGATGCACACCGGGCTTGCGCGCAGTTCATCGTTCAGCACATGCACGACAGTGGCTTTGACGACGTGCGCATTGACGCCGTGGGCAATGTGGTCGGTCGCTACTTGGCGGACACACCCACAGCCAAAACGCTGATGACCGGCTCGCACTACGACACCGTGCGCAACGGCGGCAAGTACGACGGACGCCTGGGTATTTTTACGCCGATCGCTTGCGTGCGTGAGCTGCATCGCCAACACAAACGTCTGCCGTTTCACTTTGAAGTCATCGCCTTTGCCGAAGAAGAAGGCCAGCGCTACAAAGCCACCTTCTTGGGTTCTGGCGCGCTCATCGGCGACTTCAAACCAGAGTGGCTAGACCAGCAAGACGCTGACGCCATCACGATGCGCGACGCCATGGCGCACGCTGGCCTCAAGGTTGAAGACATCCCGAAACTCCAGCGCAACCCGGCCGATTACTTGGGCTTTGTCGAGGTGCACATTGAGCAAGGGCCGGTGCTGAACGAGCTTGACTTGCCACTGGGTATCGTCACCTCCATCAACGGCGGTGTGCGCATGCAATGCGAGATCAGCGGCACCGCCAGCCACGCCGGCACCACACCCATGAACCGCCGCGCTGACGCCGCTGTTGCCATGGCCGAGCTGGCCTTGTATGTAGAACAGCGTGCGCTCAAAGACGGCGACTCTGTGGCCACCATCGGCATGCTGCAAGTGCCGAATGGTTCGGTCAATGTGGTGCCCGGTCGCTGCCTTTTTTCGCTTGACATGCGCGCGCCCAACAACGCCCAACGCGACGCGCTGGTGGCCGACATTCTGGCTGAACTGCAGCGTATTTGTGAGCGTCGCGGGGTTCAGTTCAAAGCTGAAGAAACCATGCGCGCTGCGGCTGCGCCCAGCGCACCGGCTTGGCAGGCGCGGTGGGAGGCGGCTGTCTCGGCGCTTGGCGCACCGCTGTACCGCATGCCCAGCGGCGCTGGACATGACGCCATGAAGCTGCACGAAGTGATGCCGCAAGCCATGCTGTTTGTACGCGGTCAGAACTCAGGCATCAGCCACAACCCGCTGGAGTCCACCACCAGCGACGACATGCAATTGACGATTGATGCCTTCATGCATCTGCTGACCCATCTCGATTCCAACTAAAAAACACTGCAC
>JBEDKR010000102.1:0-6739 GCA_041172005.1 Pseudomonadota bacterium | reverse complement strand
GTTCTGCTTTTTTGCCGCGGTATCAGTGTTCTTGACGACGACCGTGCTTGCGGCAGCTTGTTCGTACACCTCGGTGGCCGTTTTCCCATGACTGAGTTGTGCCACTAAGCAGAGCAGGATGCTGGCCGTTGTGACTGCCGAGTGTCTATAAAGACGGCGCATTCTTGGGTTCAATGGTGTGACCTGAATTGTAAAAAGATCGAAATTTCGTCATCTGCCAGCAAAGCCTGTCAATGGCGCTGGGACTGGTTTTTCTGGTGGCCAAAAACTCCCTGCATCGCGCATGGCAGTTGTTAATTTTTGGAGATTTTGGGCTATATATTAATTTTATTTCAAATGCTCGGCAGTTGCACGGCGAGTTACACATTGGCGTTGACGTGACTGAACCCGCTAAAGAAGATGGCAATGCAATTTTTATCAATAGGGTCTGTGACACGTATGTCCATACACGTCCATAAAGGCGCCATGCTGCATTAAACAATTTTTAATCTTTGGGATTATTTTTTGCTAAGTTATTAATTCATATTTAGGAGTGTGTCATGCGCTTACCGCACAAATTGAATCCGATCAATAAATTATTAGCAGGCGCTATGGTGTTGTGCTTAGGGCAAACTGCCAGTGCCTTTGACGTCGCGCCTTACTTTGAGGCGTGGGGCGCTGGGACCTTGACTGGTGCGAAAAATGCAGCCGGCCTTGACAGTGCAACGCTGGCATTTGCCATCACCCGAGGCACATGTGCTTTTGACGCCAACATCACCGGCAGGTTGGCGGATGCCCGAAGCTATGTCGCGGCAGGTGGCCGGTTGATTGTTTCTTTGGGTGGGGCGGATGGGACTTACGCTGAGATTTCTTGCACAACGGACGACTCGTTGTTCAATTTGATCGACAAACTGATCGTTGACACCGGAACCAGACGCCTTGATTTCGATGTCGAAGGGACTCAGCTCTCTAATACTACGGGAACTGCGCGCCGTGCCCGTGTTTTGGCTAGGTTGCAGGCCAAGTATCCGGACATGTATCTCTCCTTCACATTACCGGGCTGGCTGAATGGACTGAACACCGATGCGGTTAATTTATTGAAAACGACAGTCTCAGCCGGCGTGAAGATTGATGTTATCAATATCATGAGTATGGACTATGGCGCGACCAACCTCCGAACCATGGTTGTACCTCCGACGATGACGCAAGCCGTCATGAATGGTGTAAAGGCTTCTGCGACTCAAATAGAGTCGGTATATCCAGCTAAATCTCAAGCGCAAATCTACGCGATGATGGGTATCACGCCGATGATCGGTATCAACGATGATGGTACCGTCTTCACTTTGGCAGACGCACAAGCGATAGCCGATTTTGCCAAGAGTAATGGCATTGGTTTTCTTTCATATTGGTCATTTCAGCGAGATGTCGCGCAAGCCAGCAGTGGTATAGGGCCACTCAATTTATACAGTGGTGTGGCTCAGTCAAACTACCAGTTTTTCAACATTTTCAAATCTGCGGGCGTCTATGTGCCGCCAGCTCCAGCTCCAGCTCCAGCTCCAGCTCCTGCGCCAGCTCCAGCTCCAGCTCCAGCTCCAGCTCCAGCTCCAGCTCCTGCTCCTGCTCCTGCTCCTGCTCCTGCTCCTGCTCCTGCTCCTGCTCCTGCTCCAGCTCCAGCTCCTGCTCCAGCTCCAGCTCCAGCTCCAGCTCCTGCTCCTGCACCGACGTGTGTGTATCCTGCTTGGGTTCAAGGAAAAGCCTACTCGGCTGGCAGCATCGTGACGTATTCCGACAACAAACTCTATGTCGCTAAGTTTGCCAATCCAGGCTATAACCCGACCATCAGTACTTACTATTGGGCTCCTTATCTGTGTACTGATTTGGTGGCACCTGCGCCCGCACCAACTCCTGTGCCTGGTTCTATCTACGCATGCACATTCCCAAGCTGGATTGAAGGTGGTTACTACTCGAGAGGTAAAATAGTTTTATATTCAAATGGTAAGTTATATATCGCTATCCGCTCTAATCCTGGTTACAACCCAACCATCAGTACGCGTTATTGGTCTTTGTACAATTTTCCTGCATGGGTTAGCGGCAAATACTATACGGCTGGAAGTATTGTGAAATATATTGATGGCAACTCGTATATTGCTAAGTTTGCTAATCCGGGTTACAACCCAACGATTAGTACTTATTACTGGGCGCGTTATGGTTGCTAAACCAGCGTACAGGTAAAAAAAAGAGCGCCTCAAAGGCGCTCTTTTTCATTCATCAGAAATCATTATTCTTCGACAAAGGCCTCAGCGCGTTGTTTCTTCACCGCCGGCAACAAAACAACCAGCAGCAGCAGCACGCACACTACCAGCAAGGCGGCAGACAGCGGACGGGTGATGAAGGTGCTCCAGTCGCCGCGTGACAGCAGCAAGGCCCGGCGCAGGTTTTCTTCCATCATGGGGCCGAGGATCAAACCCAGCAGCAGGGGGGCTGGTTCCATGCGCAGTTTGTTGAAGATGTAGCCAATGATGCCGAACACGCCCACTATCCAGATGTCCCACGTGTTGTTGTTGGTCGAGTACACACCCACCGCGCAGAACAACACAATCGACGGGAACAAGTAGCGGTAGGGCACGGTCAGCAGCTTGATCCAGATGCCGATCATCGGCAGGTTCAAGATGATCAGCATCGCGTTGCCAATCCACATCGAGGCGATCAGACCCCAGAAGAGTTCTGGGTTGCTGGTCATGACCTGTGGGCCAGGCTGGATGTTGTGAATTGTCATCGCACCGACCATCAGCGCCATCGTGACGGTGGATGGAATGCCCAGCGTCAGCAGCGGAATGAAGGACGTTTGCGCTGCGGCATTGTTCGCCGCCTCAGGTCCCGCCACACCACGGATATTGCCTTGACCGAAAGGCACTTCGCCGACCCGACCTTTGACCTTTTTCTCGATGGTGTAAGCCGCAAATGCAGCCAACGTGGCACCAGCACCCGGCAAGATGCCGAGAACACAACCCAGCGCCGTACCGCGCAACACGGCCGGCGTCATGTCCTTCCAGTCTTGCTTGGTGGGGTACATCCCCTTGACCTTGATGTTGAACACTTCGCGTTGAACCTCGCGTTGCGCCAAGTTTGTGATGATCTCGCCATAACCAAAAATACCCATGGCAATAGCGACAAAGCCAATGCCGTCGGTCAGCTCGGGCACGTCAAAGCTGTAACGCGCGACACCCGAGTTCACGTCGGTGCCGACAAGACCAATCAACAGACCCAAGAAAATCATGCCGACCGCTTTGAGCAGCGAGCCCGATGCCAGCACCACGGCACCAATCAGACCCAATGTCATCAAGGAGAAGTATTCAGCGGGGCCGAACTTGAAAGCCAGTTCGGTCAGCGGTGGTGCAAAGGCGGCGATCAGCACGGTGCCGAAACAACCGGCAAAGAACGACCCCAAGCCGGCGGCAGACAGCGCTTGCCCAGCGCGTCCTTTTTTGGCCATCTGGTGGCCGTCAATCACAGTCACAACTGACGACGACTCTCCCGGTAGATTCACCAAAATGGCGGTGGTGGAACCGCCGTACTGTGAACCATAGTAGATACCGGCCAGCATGATCAGCGCGGACACAGGTGGTAGCGCGTAGGTAGCAGGTAGCAGCATGGCGATGGTGGCGGCGGGGCCAATCCCCGGCAACACACCGATCAAGGTACCCAACAGACAGCCGACCAATGCATAGGTCAAATTGACGGTCGTGAAGGCGACGCTGAAACCCAGTGATAAATTTGCAATCAGTTCCATATTTGTATTTCCTTAGTAGCCGGTGATGAATTCAGGCCACACTGGGAACTGAAGCGCCAGTGCCACGACGAACACCAGATAACTGCCGACTGCCAAAGCGGTTGCCAATGCAAAGGTTCTGACGAACTTCCAGTCGGCTTGGGCCATGCTGGCAATGAAGGTCAAGGCATAAATCGCAATGATCAAGCCGAAAGCTGGCAGGGAGATGCTGCGCATGCCCGCGAGCAACAAACCAAACACGAAGTTGGCACCGATGATGAAGACCAGCGGTCGCCATGCCACTGTGCCGACTTTGTCGCCGTCGATGGTGGCACCCAGCAGTGCTTTGATGGTGACAACGACGCCAATCAGCGCCATCACGATGCCGAGCAACAGTGGAAAATAACCAGGCCCCATGCGGGCGCCGTTACCGATGTTGTAGTTGGTCGCGCCCCATGCGAAGGCGATGCCCATGAAGACGAAAACCAGTCCAGAATAGAAATCGACTTGACTTTTGATTTGCAAAATTTACCTCTCGAGTTTTATAGAAAGTGGGTCTGCGTACAGTGCTCCACTGCGCAGACCGACCGAAGTCGGTGACAGTTGAGTTGCAACACTTGTCTGCTGGGTTGATTGGTCACCTTCTTGGAAAGGTTTCAATCACTGCCAGCGGTTCGTTCAGATCCATACAACCCAAAAACCCATGCAAAAAGACCGGCGGTTTCAAGCCAGTCTTCGTTGGGTTGGAGTCCAGGGTGATCACACCTTGAAGATCGTGATCACTAGAGCAAAGATGCTCTGTTTCTGAACGGATTGTGCACCTATTTTGTACTTTTAAAGTTTTAAATAGGCTAAATTTATACGTAAATACCCTAGGGCGTTAATGGCGTTAATGACGTCAATGTGCAGAACGCAAACAAGTCGGATCAGGTCTCTAGCGGCCGAGAGGTCCTACGCAGGACACTCTCACTTGAGCAGCCCTGTCATTAGCTTCAACCGCGGCCAGCGTCGTACTGGCGGCGTGTTTAATTGCGTAAACCCTAGGTCGCCGAAGGCACCGACACCGTGACACGGCCGGTCTTGAAAAAAGCCGCCAGATTCTCAAAGACCAAGTCAGCCATGGCTTGACGTGTCTCGCGGGTGGCACTGGCCAGATGCGGCAGAAGCACGGTGTTGTCGAGGCGCAGCAACCGTTCGGGCACGTTTGGCTCATCGGCATACACGTCGAGACCGGCACCGGCGATCAGGCCTTGCTCAAGCGCCTCAACCAGGGCTTGCTCGTCAATCACTGAACCGCGCGAGATGTTGATCAAGAAACTCTTGGGGCCGAGCTTTTTCAAGATGTCGCTGGAGATCAGGTGCTTGGTCTCTGCGCCCCCGGAACTAGCGACCACCAAAAAATCACACCACTCAGCCAGCGCTGCGAGCGTCGGCTCGAAGGCATACGGCAAATCCGGGTTTTGACGCCGGTTGTGGTAACGAATCTCCATGTCAAAGCCGCTGGCCCGCCGGGCGATGGTTTGGCCAATCCGGCCAAGGCCAAAAATACCCAAGCGCTTGCCACTGACGCGCGTGGTCAGCGGGAAGGGCGCCTTCAGCCATTCGCCGGCACGCAAGTAGCGGTCTGAGGCGCTGAATTGACGGGCTACGTCGATCAACAAGCCCATCGCGGTATCGGCCACGCAGTCGTTCAGCACCTCGGGCGTGTAGCCGACCTGAATGCCGCGCTGGTGTGCTGTTGCCACATCCACCGCGTCATAGCCGACACCGAACACGGAAATGACTTTAAGCGCCGGCAATGCATTGATCAGGGCCGTTGAAGCGCCAGTTTTGGCCGAGGTGACCAGGGCCGTGAATGCATGCCCGTGCTGCTTCAAAAAATCTTCGGGCGATGCTTGTTGCCACAAGGAGCACAGATCGTATTCGGCGGTCAGTGCGACTTCAAGCTGCGGCAAAAGCCGACCGTTCATGATGAGTTTTGTTTTGTTCATTCTGCTTGGATTCCTGCGTCTTTAGCGACCTTGGCCCACTTGACCATTTCTGATTGGATGAATGCGGTGAACTGCTGTGGCGTGCCACCGCCCGCTTCGATGCCCGCGTCTTGCAGGCGTTGTCGCACTTCAGGTGAACTCAGTGCTTTATTGATTTCGAGGTTGAGTTTTGCAACAACTGCCTTGGGTGTCCCGGCGGGTGCCAGAACGCCGCCCCAGGTACTGGTTTCGTAGCCGGCCATACCGGCTTCAATCAGGGTCGGAACTTGTGGCAATACAGATGAGCGTTTGCTGGTGGTGACGCCCAAGGCCCGAACTTTGTCGCTTTTGATTTGTGTGCTGATGGCGGCCACGGTGTCAAACATGATCGATGTCCGACCACTGAGCAGATCTGGGTGCGCCAGTGTGCTGCCCTTGTATGGAACGTGGATCATGTCCAGACCTGCCATGGTTTTGAACAACTCGCCTGAAAAATGAGGCGCGCCACCCGCGCCGCTAGACGCAAACGAGAGCTTGCCCGGATTGGCTTTGCTGTAGGCAATCAGTTCTTTCACCGATGTGACTGGCAAGGTCGGTGTGACGACCAACACCAGCGGTACAACATGCGTGAGCACCACCGGTTCAAAGCCTTTGATGGCGTCATAAGGCATGATTTTTTTCATGCTTGGATTGATGGCGTGGCTGCTGGCGACCAGCGCCAGTGTGTAGCCGTCGGGCGCTGTCTTGGCCACAAAGTCGGTGCCAATGATGCCTGTCGCGCCGGTCTTGTTGTCAATCAAAACCGGCTGACCAGTGGACTCGGTTATTTTTTGACCGATCAGTCGAGCCGCCAGATCAATGGCACCGCCGGGAGAGGCCGGCACCACGATGGTGATGGATTTTGTCGGGAAGCTTTGTGCTTGAGATGGGCTTGTGATGGCCAAAGCGGTAGCGGTCAGCAGGGGCCACAAAATTGATTTCATGAACGGATCCTCAGTGGTGAGTTGTCTTGATAGGTTTT
>JBEDKR010000101.1:0-6759 GCA_041172005.1 Pseudomonadota bacterium | reverse complement strand
TTGCTGTTCAGGAGATTTTCAGTGTCAGGTTCTTCAGATAATCACCGCGCCACACAGAAGGTGATCCCGATTGTGCCGGCCAAGGTGAAGTCTTCTCAGGCGGTCGGCAACGCCGTCGGCGATGACTCGAGTGTGGTGGCTTCGCTGTACCAAGCAGACAAGAAAATATACGCGCGCAGCGTGTCGGGTTGGTTCAGTCATTGGCGCTGGGCCATGGTCTGGATCACACAGCTGGTGTTCTACGGATTGCCTTGGTTGTCCATCAATGAGCGCCAAGCGATGCTGTTCGACTTGGTGTCGCGGCGCTTTTATATTTTCAATTTGGTGCTGTACCCGCAAGACCTGATCTACCTGACAGGTTTGCTCATCATCAGTGCGCTGTCCTTGTTTTTGTTCACGGCTGTCGCCGGTCGTTTGTGGTGCGGTTATGCCTGCCCGCAAACGGTCTACACCGAAATCTTCATGTGGGTTGAGCGCAAGATCGAAGGTGACCGCGCAGCCCGTATGCGTCTTGACGGCTCAGCCATGGGTGCCAACAAACTGGCGCGTAAAGGGGCTAAACACGTGGTTTGGATCGCCATTGGGTTATGGACCGGCTTTACCTTTGTCGGTTATTTTTCACCGATCCGCGAGCTAGCACTTGAAGTCAGCCGCTTGTCGCTGGGTCCGTGGGAATGGTTCTGGATTCTCTTTTACGGATTCGCCACTTATGGCAATGCTGGTTGGATGCGCGAGCAAGTCTGCAAATACATGTGCCCGTACGCGCGTTTTCAGAGCGCCATGTTTGACCGCGATACCTTGATCGTGACGTACGACCAAACGCGGGGTGAAGGACGCGGCGTCAGGCCCCGTAGCGACACCCCGGCCGACTACCAGGCCAAAGGTTTGGGCGACTGTATTGATTGCGGCTTGTGCGTTCAGGTGTGTCCAACCGGCATCGACATTCGCAACGGCTTGCAATACGAGTGCATCAGTTGCTCAGCGTGCATCGACGTCTGCGACACCGTCATGGACAAAATGCATTACCCGCGCGGTTTGATCCGTTACAGCACGCCCAACGGCATCAGTTTGAAGTTGTCCAGCGCCGCCATGATTCGCAGGGTCTTGCGGCCGCGCGTGCTGGTCTACACCGCTGTGCTGTTGACCGTCAGCGTCTCTTTGCTGACCAGTTTGATCACCCGGGCGCCGTTCAAGGTGGATGTGGTGCGCGACCGTGGCTCGCTGGCGCGCACCGTGGGTCAAGGTCAAATCGAAAATGTGTACCGTTTGCAGGTCATGAATGCAACCGAAGTGCGGCAGCAATACCATCTGCAGCTGACTGGTTTGGAGGGCGCGCGCATCGTCTCCGAAGAGTCGGTGTGGGTCGAGCCGGCCGGCTCGCGCTGGGTTCCGGTGCGGGTGCAACTGCCACCGGGAGCCGCTGAGCCGGGTTCGCACAGCATGACCTTCTTGATCGCTGCTGAAGGCGGGCAGGGCGAGCGGGCCGAGAAGTCTGTCTTTTTGGTACCACGCTAGTGCTTCGCGTATTGATGAAAGAAACGACCATGAGCCAGATTGATAGCCTCCCAAGCCAAAGCCTGAGCAAACGCGCCGATGGTGGGCCACCCTCGCCGGAGCGTGTTTGGTGGAAAGAGCCGTATGTGTGGATGGTAATTTCTGGTCCGCTGTCAGCGGTCATCGCGTGCGGTATCACCGCAGCCTATATTCTTCAAGGGACGGATGCGGTGGTGTCCGAAGAAGATTACCGGGAAGGCATTGCCATCATGCGGGAGGTAAAGACTGCGCAGCCGCCGATGCAGCCAGCCCACACAGCGCGTAATCACAGCGCTACCGGAGGCCAGACTGATGCAAAACCCTGATCTGACAAAACCCGCCGTGCCGGAGGGGGCCAAGCTGCGCAATGCCGTGCTGATTTTGTGGCCTTCGTTTTTGGCCGCCTGTATGCTGGAGGGCGTGGTCTTCGCGATGGTGGACCCGGGCGAAATAAATTGGCCGGGCTTGGTTCCGCAGCCCAGCCGGCAAGGCGTTTACACCGTGGCCTTTTTTACTTTTTGGTCGATCACCATGGCTTGCTGCAGTTTGGTGCTGTGGCTGGGCAAACCAGAACTTCAGGTCAATGATGAAGCGCTCAGTGACTGACCTGTGGGTTGACGATGCGTTGCAGCGCCTCGGCGTCGCGAATGTTGATTTGCCGCTGTTTGACTTCAACGATGCCATCGTCTGAAAACTTTGAGAATGTTCGGCTGACAGTTTCGAGTTTCATACCCAAGTAGCTGCCTATTTCTTCGCGTGTCATACGCAGGATCAGCTCAGTCTTAGAGAATCCGCGGGCTTGCAAGCGCTGCACCAGATTCAGCAAAAATGCGGCCAAGCGTTCTTCGGCCCGCATGCTCCCAAGCAGCAACATGACGCCATGCTCGCGCACAATTTCACGGCTCATGATCTTGTGCACATGGTGCTGCAGCGCATTCACTTCGCGCGATATTTCTTCAATTCGGTCAAAGGGCATGACACAAACTTCGGCGTCTTCAAGGGCGATGGCGTCGCAAGTGTGCAGGTCGTTGACGATGCCGTCCAAGCCGATGATCTCGCCGGCCATCTGAAAGCCCGTGACTTGATCGCGACCGTCTTCGGTGATGACGCTGGTCTTGAAAAACCCTGTGCGGATGGCATAAAGCGAGGTGAATTTCTCGCCATTGTGAAACAGCGAAGTCCCACGTTTGACCGTGCGACGGGTGGCAACGAGCTCGTCAACGCGAATGAGTTCTTGCGCACTCAAGCCCATGGGCATGCACAACTCTCGCAAGTTGCAGTTGGAGCAAGCGACTTTAATGGATTCCTTGTTCATTCAACCATTTTCGGTGACTGTGGGCATTTTTCCAAGCAATCATTTTATTTATTCTGCGGCTGAGCATTCGGGTAACTCTGCAGGCTCACGAGCTGAGTTGCTTGATCCACATCAAGACAGGCTGCGCATTCAAGGGGCACAGTCACTGCATCGTTCTAGGGATATCAAGGATTGCTTCATGAGTGCCGTTTCACCCGATTTACTGCACCGTTTTGACCTCAGCGGTCCGCGGTACACCTCGTACCCGACTGCCGATCGGTTTGTCGAGGCCTTCACGGCAGAGGATTACGCGCAGGCCATGAAGCTGCGCCGTTCTGGTGCCGCGGGCATGAACATGCCGCTGTCACTGTATGTTCACATTCCATTTTGCGAGTCGCTCTGCTATTACTGCGCCTGCAACAAGATCATCACCAAACACCACGAGCGCGCTGAAGAGTATCTGCGCTATCTGAGCCGGGAAGTGGACTTGCACACGGCGCATCTGGGCACCGGCCAGAACATCAGTCAGTTGCACCTAGGCGGCGGAACGCCGACTTTTTTATCCGACGACGAGCTGCGCAGCCTGATGTCCATGCTACGCCGGAGTTTTAACTTCGCCCCCGGTGGCGAATATTCGATAGAAGTGGACCCGCGCACTGTTGATGCCAAGCGGTTGGCCGTGCTGGCTGAATTAGGTTTCAACCGCTTGAGCTTTGGCGTACAGGACTTTGACCCGGTGGTTCAAAAAGCAGTGCACCGGATACAACCTGCCGAGCAGGTCTTTGCGCTGGTTGATGCGGCGCGTGAGATGGGATTTGAGTCCATCAACATCGACTTGATTTACGGTCTGCCGCAGCAAACGCCGGAGTCTTTTGACCGCACGCTGGCCCAAGTGGCACGGCTTCGGCCAGACCGCGTGGCCTTGTACGCCTACGCGCATTTGCCTGAGCGTTTCAAGCCGCAGCGGCGCATCATCACGGCCGAGTTGCCTTCGGGGCCGGCGAAGATTTCGATGCTGTCGCGTTCCTTGGATGCTTTTGAAGCGGCCGGCTATGTCTACGTTGGCATGGACCACTTTGCGCTGCCGAATGACGCGCTGGCGGTAGCCAAGCGGCAGGGCAGGTTGCACCGAAACTTTCAGGGTTACAGCACCCAACCAGACTGCGATCTGATCGCCTTGGGCGTGTCGGCGATTGGTCGGGTCGGTGCGACCTACAGCCAAAACGCCAAAACCTTGGACGCGTATTACGACTTGTTGAACCAAGGCCGTTTGCCAGTAGTGCGTGGTTTGGCGTTGACGCGCGATGACTTGGTGCGGCGGGTTGTCATCATGGCTTTGATGTGCCAAGGGCAGGTGCAGTTCGAGTCCATTGAGTTGGCCTTCTTGATTGACTTCAAGAGTTACTTTGCCAAAGAGCTGGAGGCCTTGAACGAATTGGTGGGGCAGGGCTTGGTGACGGTGAATGGGAACGGGATTGAAGTCACGGCACAGGGATGGTTTTTTGTGCGCGCCGTGGCCATGGTCTTTGACCGCTATTTGCAGGCTGATCGCAACCGTAACAAGTTCTCTAAAATCATCTGAATGCAAACCAGTCTGGCCGCAACCGCCTTGCTCATGGGACTCGCTGGCGGTCCTCATTGCGTGGCCATGTGCGGCGCGGCCTGCGCTGCCATGGGACGTTCGACTGCGGTCGGCAATGCAGCCAGCGGCACCGACACCCAAGCGCTGTGGACTTTTCAGCTCGGTCGGCTGGTGGGTTATTCCGCCATGGGCGGTTTGGCGGCGGCTTCTATGCAAGGGCTGGGCTGGCTGAGCATTCAGTCGGCTGCCTTGCGTCCGGTCTGGACGCTGCTGCACGTGGCGGCGGCATTGCTGGGTTTGATGCTGCTGTGGCGAGCGCGCCAGCCGGTTTGGTTGGACGTCGGTGCTCGCAAAGTCTGGGGTCGTATTCGCACGGCCACCCAGGGTTCAGGCCAAGCAAGCGCTGCGGCACCGCTGGTGCTTGGCGCTGCCTGGTCCTTGCTGCCTTGCGGCTTGCTTTATTCGGCCTTATTGGTGGCCGCGCTCAGCCCCAGCCCGTTGGACGGTGCGGGCGTCATGGCGCTGTTTGCTGTGGGCAGTGGCGTCAGCCTGATGGCCGGACCTTGGTTGTGGCTGCGGCTGCGGGGCCCCGGTTCTGGCGCTTGGGCGATCCGGCTGGCCGGTGCTGCCTTGCTGGCCAGTTCGGTCTGGGCTTTGTGGATGGGTTTGGTGCACGACACCGCGCCTTGGTGCGTGACGCCCTGAGCGTTGTTCAGGCTTAATTCAGGGCGCGCCCCAAGCCCTGCACGCGGGCGTGAAGCGGATTAGTTAGCTCTTACAATCCGTTTTTCGCTGGCTGGCTGGACTCGGCCGGGCACTTGCTAAAACCTGCTTCACGGACGCAACAACATCATGAACAAGTACCTGTGGTCTTTGGCCTTGTCGGCGCTGGCATTGACGGCCTGCGGCAAGAAAGACGAGACGGCAACCGCTGCCGCTGGCACAGAAGAAAAAATTCTGAACATCTACAACTGGCCCGACTACATCGCCGAAGACATGGTGGCCAAGTTCACGCAAGAAACCGGTATCAAGGTCAACTACCAGACTTATGAAAACAACGAAGCCCTGCACGCCATGCTGGTGGCCGGCAACACCGGTTACGACATCGTGGTGCCCGGTGCGGTGTTTGCGAAGCCGCAAATCGACGCTGGCTTGCTGCTCAAACTAGACCAAGCCAAGCTGCCCAACGTGGCCAATCTTGACCCGGCCGTCATGGCCAAGCTGTCGGTGATTGACCCGGGTCACCAGTATTTGGTGCCTTGGGCTTGGAGCTTCACCACGGTCGGTATCAACAAAGGCAAAGTGACTGCCGCGCTGGGCAATACGCCGATGCCTGCCAACGCTTGGGAGCTGGTCTTCAACCCCACATACACCAACAAGCTCAAGTCCTGCGGCATCGCCTTTTTGGATTCGCCTACCGAGGTGATTCCGCCGGCCTTGCATTACTTGGACAAGAACGCTTATTCGAACGACCCCGCTGACCACCAAGCGGCAGCTGCCATGCTGACCAAGGTGCGGCCTGACATTCGCATGTTCAGCAGCACCATGATTGACGACCTGGCTGGCGGCCGGGCCTGCGTGGCGCTGGCTTGGGCCGGCGACATCAACATCGCCCGACAACGCGCTATCGAGAATAAAAATGGCCATGACATTCAAGCGCTGCTGCCGAGCACCGGCGGTTTGATCTTTTTTGACACGCTGGCCATCCCTAAAGATGCCAAGCACCCGAACAACGCGCACGCCTTCATCAACTATTTTTTGCGCCCTGAGGTCTCAGCGTCGCTGACCAATGAGTTGCGTTACGCCACCGCCAACAAGGCCAGCTTGCTCAGCGTGACGCCAGAGATCGCGCAAGACAAAGCGGTCTTCCCGGATGCTGCCAACCTGCAGAAAATGGTTTCGCCGGCAAGCTTCAGCAACGACGCTCGGGCTTCCATGGCGAACGCGTTCACTGCCTTTAAAAGAGGGCAGTGAGCGATATGAATCCGCCTGCTGCGCGCACACTTGGTTTTTTGAGGGCAGAAGGTCTCGTCAAACGGTTTGACGATGTCGCTGCTGTTGATGAGGTCTCCTTGTCTGTCAACAAGGGCGAAATCTTTGCACTGTTGGGCAGTTCTGGCTGTGGCAAGTCGACTCTGTTGCGC
Source organism: Pseudomonadota bacterium (assembly GCA_041172005.1). Taxonomy (GTDB): domain Bacteria; phylum Pseudomonadota; class Gammaproteobacteria; order Burkholderiales; family Burkholderiaceae_C; genus Polaromonas. Next base: position 206 of record JBEDKR010000101.1, on the reverse strand, counting down.
ATGCTGGCCGGCTTCGAGGTGCCGACGTCCGGGACGGTGACGCTGGATGGCGTGGAGATCGCCTCGTTGCCGCCGTACGAGCGTCCCATCAACATGATGTTTCAGTCTTATGCGCTGTTTCCGCACCTCAGCGTTTGGGACAACATCGCCTTTGGTCTGAAGCGTGAAGGCCTGCCCAAGGCGGAGATCAGCGAGCGGGTTGAGGA
>JBEDKR010000100.1:0-6764 GCA_041172005.1 Pseudomonadota bacterium | reverse complement strand
GCCGCAGCCTGCACGCGCAAGAGATTCAGTTCAACATCCGCACCACGCTGCAAGCCCTGATCGCGATTTACGACAACTGCAACAGCCTGCACACCAACGCTTTTGACGAAGCCATCACCACGCCAACCGAAGAGTCGGTGCGCCGAGCGATGGCGATTCAGCTCATCATCAACCGCGAATGGGGCTTGGCGAAAAACGAGAACCCCTCACAAGGCGCCTTCATCATCGAAGAACTGACGGAGTTGCTGGAAGAAGCTGTGCTGCTGGAGTTCGAACGCATCGCCGAACGCGGCGGCGTGCTCGGCGCCATGGAAACCGGCTACCAGCGCGGCCGGATTCAGGACGAATCCATGCACTACGAAATGCTCAAACACACCGGCGAGTTGCCGATCATCGGCGTCAACACCTTTCGCAATCCGCACGGTGAAAAAGTACAAGACAAGCTAGAGCTGGCCCGCTCCACTGAAGCTGAAAAACAAAGCCAGTTGCAGCGCCTGCAAGACTTTCACAGCCTGCACGCCGACGCAGCGCCAGCCATGCTGAAGCGCCTGCAGCAAGCGGTGATTGAAAACAAAAACGTGTTTGACGTGCTGATGGACGCGGTGCGCGTTTGCTCGCTCGGGCAGATCACCAACGCACTGTTTGAAGTCGGCGGGCAATACCGGCGCAATATGTGAAAGCAAAAAAAATCGGCCCTGAGGCCGACTGAGTCAAAAGGGCGAATTAACCGCCTTTTTGTGGGCGCTTGCCCGGGTTCTTTTTGCTGCGAGTCCAAGAGCCGCGCTCCAGGCTGATCTTTTGGCCGTGACCAGCAGTGCGGGTCATGCCTGGTGCAAGAGTGGGTCTAGGTGCGCAACGGTCGGCTTCGACACGAATTTTTTTAGGCATGGAGGGCTCCGGTTAGAAATAGCTGAATATCGGATTTTATGCCAACGCGGGCCGACTACTGATAAACCTGTGCCAAAGGCAAATTTAACAACAGATTTTGCGGCTTCAGCCGAAGCTCACGGCTCTCGCTCATCATCAAACCCAGGTAGACCGGCTTGCCCGCCACATCGGCACGCATCTCTTGCGGGTTGGCAAATTCGAGCTTGAACAAACTGAGCAGTCGCTGCATGCGGTCGGCATCGACCGGCCGGTCTTCGTACAAATCATTCAGCAGGGCCGTGGCATGCACGTCCAGCCCGAGGTGCCAACGCCAGGCCTCGTCGTCAATTTTTTGCAAGGGTTTGATGCGAACGGCGACACCCATAAAGTGCAGCACCCATTTTTCAAGAACACGTGCCAAGGCCGTGAGGCCGGAGCGGGCACGCGTCATCGTCAGGACCAAGCCATGGCTGAGATCGTTGTTGACCTCGTGCGTCAGGTCGAGCAAGAAGTTGTAGCGTTCACCAGCGCGCCAATAATCGGCCGCGTTGGCGTCGGCCAGCACTTTAATTTGCACTTCGCGCATGGGCGCCTTGGCTTCTGCCAGCAAGCGGCCAATATCACCCAAGCCGCCGGTCTCATTGAGCATGTCCAAGACGCTTAAATCGCCGGCGAGGATTTGCCCTTCTTCAATCGAGATGCGCTGCGGACGAAACAACATTTCAGCGGCGCGCACTTCGTAGGCATCGCTGGCGTCGTCCAGCACATTGCGCACGATAGCCTGCGCCAGCAGGTCTAGAAAAAGCGGCGGTACACCCATGACACCGCGCCTGAACAGACCCAGATAACAAGCCTCCAGCGTGCCAGCAGCCAGTAACTCGTCCCGGAAATTCACATAGAGCGTGTAGCTCTCGCGAGCATCGGGGTCCTTGATGGCTGCCAGTTCCACCAGCCCGACCTTGCGGCTTGGCTCGGCCTGCAGCGCAGCGTGCAGCTTGCATTCATTGGGGCAGGATTCCGGCAGCAAGGCCAGCTCGGGGCGTTCTAAAAAAAGACGCAGGTAGTCATCAGTCGGCACCAGCCAACCCCGCACGTTGCGCTGTAGTTGTCCAAATCCGCTGGAAGGCCAAAAATTTTTCATGAGCGAGATGGTCGCACAAAGTCGAGCTTTCACGGCGGTGCCAATCAATAGCAACTATTTGCGCCCCACAAGTAGAAACACCTAAGACTTCACTCTCTAGCAAACCTTAGACTCTCTACGCAAACTTGAAATCATTTAATTGCTTTAAGTTTTTAAATTCAACATCCCTCCGGAGAAGCATGTGTCGGCTGAGTTCATCCTAGAAACCCAAGGACTGACCAAAGAATTCAAGGGATTCGTGGCGGTCAATCAGGTCGACCTGAAAGTTCAGCGCGGACACATTCACGCCCTGATCGGCCCGAATGGTGCCGGAAAAACCACCTTTTTCAATCTTCTCACCAAATTTTTGACACCCACCCATGGACGCATTGTTTACAACGGTGTCGACATCACGGCTGAGAAGCCGGCACAAACGGCCAGACGCGGCATCGTCCGCTCGTTCCAGATCTCGGCAGTGTTCCCGCACATGACGGTGCTGGAGAACGTTCGCGCAGCACTGCAACGCAACTTGGGCACTTCGTTTCATTTTTGGAAGCCGGAAAGTTCGCTGTTTCATCTGCATCCGCGTGCCGAAGAACTGCTGGCACAGGTCGACTTGCAAGACTTCGCCGACGAGCTCACCGTCAACCTGCCCTACGGCCGCAAACGCGCGCTGGAACTCGCCACCACGCTGGCGCTGGAGCCTGATCTCATGCTGCTCGACGAGCCAACCCAAGGCATGGGCCATGAAGACGTAGACAGGGTCACGCAACTGATCAAAAAAGTCTCAGCCGGCCGCACCATCCTGATGGTCGAACACAACATGAACGTGGTCTCGTCGATTGCAGACCGCATCACGGTGTTGCAGCGCGGTGCCATCATTGCCGACGGACCGTACGCTGAAGTCTCGCAAAACCCCTTGGTGATTGAGGCCTACATGGGCACCGCCGACGCTGCCTTGGCAGGAGCCCATTGATGGCCAAAGAACTGCTGCGCATCGAAGACCTGCACGCTTGGTATGGCGAGTCGCACATCCTGCATGGCGTCAACCTCACGGTGAACGAGGGCGAAGTAGTGACCTTGCTCGGCCGCAACGGTGCCGGGCGCACCACCACTTTGCGCGCCATCGTCGGCATGACCGGCGCCCGCAAGGGTGCGGTCAAGATCAATGGCCAAGACGTGCTGAAACTGGCGCCCCACAAGGTGGCCCGTCTCGGCGTCGGTTATTGCCCTGAAGAGCGCGGCATTTTCGCCAGCCTGACGGCTGAAGAAAACCTGATGCTGCCGCCCGTGATTGCGCCAGGTGGCATGAGCGTCGAAGAGATTTACACGATGTTCCCGAACCTGCAAGAACGCGCGTCCAGCCCGGGCACACGGCTGTCCGGCGGCGAGCAACAAATGCTGGCAGTCGCGCGGATTTTGCGCACCGGTGCGCGCTTGCTATTGCTCGACGAAATCTCCGAAGGCTTGGCACCGGTGATCGTGCAAAAACTCGCCGAGATGATTCTGACGCTCAAAGCCAAGGGCTACACCATCGTGCTGGTCGAGCAAAACTTTCGTTTTGCCGCGCCGCTGGCTGACCGCTTTTACGTCATGGAGCACGGCACCATCGTCAAACAGTTCGCCCAAGCCGAGCTGAAAGAAAACATGGGCATGTTGCAGGAATATCTGGGGGTCTGACTCCCTTCAAAGACTCACTCCGCCTCGCTGAATTTTTACCGTTGTTTATTTACCTTCATCATTTGAATTATTTGGAGACACCATGAAAATCAAAACTCTCGTCGCCGCTTTGGCCATTGGCTTCGCTGGCGTGGTTTCCGCGCAAAACACCGGCCCGGTGAAGATTGGTTTCATCACCGACATGTCCAGCCTGTACGCTGACATTGACGGCCCGGCCGGCGCTGAAATGATCCGCTGGGCAGCGCAAGACTTTGGTGGCAAGGTGCTGAACCGCCCGATCGAAGTGCTGGTGGCTGACCACCAAAACAAAGCGGACGTGGCCAGCTCTAAAGCGCGTGAATGGATCGACAAAGACGGCCTGTCGATGTTGATCGGCGGCACCAGCTCGGGCACGGCGATTGCCATGTCCAAAGTCACGACTGAAAAGAAACGCCCCTTCATCGCCATTGGCGCAGGCTCAGCCCGCCTGACGAATGAAGACTGCAGCCCCTACTCGATTCACTACGCTTACGACACCGTGGCGCTGGCCAAGGTCGCCGGCAATGCGTTGGTCAAAGCCGGCAACAAAAACTGGTTCTTCTTGACAGCTGACTATGCCTTTGGCTATTCGCTGGAAGGCGATGCCGCTGCCGTGGTGAAGGCCAACGGCGGCAATGTTGTTGGCACGGTACGTCATCCACTCAACGCGTCTGACTTCTCGTCGTTCTTGCTGCAAGCACAGTCTTCCAAAGCGCAAATTTTGGGTCTGGCCAACGCTGGCGGTGACTTCACCAACGCCATGAAAGCTGCGAAAGAATTCGGCATCACCAAATCCATGAAGGTCGCTGGCCTCTTGGTCTTCATCAACGACGTGCACAGTTTGGGCTTGGCCAACACCGAAGGCCTGCAACTGGCCGACAGCTGGTATTGGAACCAAGACGACGCCTCACGCAAGTTTGCCCAGCGCTTTTTTGCCAAGTACAAACGCATGCCGTCTAGCCTGCATGCAGCTGACTACTCCGCTGCGTCAAACTACCTGAAAGCCGTTCAGACCGCCGGCACCACAGACGCCGACAAAGTCATGGCCACGCTCAAAAGCATGCAGTTCAATGACTTCTACACAAAAGGCAAAATCCGCGCTGACGGCCGCATGATCCACGACATGTACCTGTTCCAAGTCAAAGGCCCGAAAGAGTCGACCACACCATGGGACTACTACAAGACCATCGCCAAAGTACCGGGCGAGCAAGCCTTCACCACGGTGGCTGAGTCGAAGTGCTCGCTGCTGAAGAAATAAGCAGCTGCCGATAGTCATGGAAATTTTCGGTATCCCCCATCAGGCGTTCCTGGGCCAGCTCTTGCTGGGCTTGGTCAACGGTGCTTTTTACGCCATGCTCAGCTTGGGCTTGGCGGTGATTTTTGGCCTGCTGGGCATCGTTAATTTTGCGCACGGTGCGCTGTACATGTTGGGTGCCTTTGCCGCGTGGATTTTGTTCGACCAGTTCGGGCTGAACTACTGGTACGCGCTGGTCTTGGCACCCCTCATCGTCGGCGCTATCGGCGTGGTGATTGAACGGCTATTTTTGAAGCATCTATACAAGCTCGACCCGCTTTACGGCTTGCTGCTGACCTTCGGCTTGGCGCTGATTCTAGAAGGCGTTTTTCGGGAGCTGTACGGCGTGTCTGGCCAAAACTACAACGTTCCCGAACAACTCTCAGGTGCTACCGACCTCGGCTTCATGGTCATGCCGAATTACCGGGCCTGGGTGGTGCTGGTGTCACTGGTGGTCTGCCTCGGCACTTGGTATTTGATCGAGCGAACACGGCTGGGCGCTTACTTGCGCGCTGGTACCGAAAACGCGCCGCTGGTGCAAACCTTTGGCGTCAACGTGCCCCTGATGGTCATGCTGACCTATGGCGCTGGCGCCGGTTTGGCGGGACTTGCCGGCGTGCTGGCGGCACCCATCATTCAAGTCAATCCACTGATGGGCTCGAACCTCATCATCGTGGTGTTCGCGGTGGTGGTGATCGGCGGCATGGGCTCTATCTTGGGTTCGGTGATAACCGGACTCGGGCTGGGCTTGATCGAAGGCATGACACGCGTCTTTTACCCTGAGGCCTCGAGCATTGTGGTCTTCGTGATCATGGTGTTGGTGCTGATGGTGCGACCATCCGGACTGTTCGGAAAAGAGAATTGATGATGCACGCTAAAACGCTCACGCGCGTCACTTACCTGGTGCTGCTGGCACTGTTGTTACTGGCACCCACGCTGGGGCTGTACCCGGTGTTTGTGATGAAGCTGCTGTGCTTTGCCCTGTTTGCCTGCGCCTTTAATTTGCTGCTCGGTTTCACCGGTCTGCTGTCCTTTGGCCATGCCGCTTTTTTTGGCTCGGCAGCGTATGTCACCGGCTGGTTCGTCAAGTCGCAGGGCTGGACGCCAGAGATGGCGATTTTGGCTGGCGGCGTGGCGGCTGGTTTGATCGGACTGATGGTTGGCCTGGTGGCGATTCGGCGCCAAGGCATTTACTTCGCCATGATCACGCTGGCGATTGCGCAGATGATTTATTTCGTCTGTTTGCAAGCGTCTTTCACTGGCGGCGAAGACGGCTTGCAAGGCGTGCCACGCGGTGACTTGTTCGGCCTGATTTCGCTGCAGTCCGACACCACCCTGTATTACTTCGTGGCGGCTGTGTTTGTTCTGTGTTTCTTGGTCATCGGGCGCGTGGTGAATTCACCATTTGGACAAGTGCTGAAGATGATTCGAGAAAACGAGCCACGCGCTGTGTCGCTGGGCTACCAGGTGGACCGCTACAAGCTGCTGGCTTTTGTGTTGTCTGCAGCCTTGGCCGGTGTGGCCGGCTCGCTCAAAACCATCGTCATGGGCTTTGCCACCTTGACCGACGTGCATTGGTCGATGTCGGGCGAGGTGATCTTGATGACCCTGCTTGGCGGTGTTGGCACCTTCTTCGGCCCGGTGTTTGGCGCAGGCATTGTGATTTCGCTGCAAAACCTGCTGGCCGACAAAGTCGGCTCTTGGGTCACCGTCATCATCGGCGTGATCTTTGTGCTGTGCGTGCTGACCTTTCGCAAAGGCGTGGTCGGCGAGCTGCAAGCCTTT
>JBEDKR010000099.1:0-6793 GCA_041172005.1 Pseudomonadota bacterium | reverse complement strand
CGCCAAAGATTGGCTGACGGCTTCAGCGGGCGCCACGGTGCGCGACTTCAACGCCACCACCACCGCATCTACATCTGCAGCTAAAGGGCTGGATGGCACACCGATGGTTTGCACCACGCGCATGCCAGCACGAACCAAATTGTTGGCTAAATCAGTAGCGCCGGTGAAGTCGTCGGCAATGCAACCGAGCTTGATTTTTAGAGCCCCCACGCTCCCCGAGGGGGCCGTGCCTTGCTTGGGGCGGCCCGGCGCTGGGGCGGTCATTCTTTGGCTTTCGGCAACTCAATGCCCGGGAAAATCTTGATCACTGCGCTGTCATCTTCGCGGCCAAAGCCGGCGGTCGACGCCTGCATGAACATTTGATGCGCGGTGGCCGACAGGGGCAGCGGAAATTTGCTGCTGCGGGCCATGTCGAGCACCAAGCCTAAGTCTTTCACAAAAATATCCACGGCTGACAGCGGCGTGTAGTCAGCCGCCAGCACATGGGCCATGCGATTTTCAAACATCCAGCTGTTGCCGGCGCTGTGGGTGATGACCTCGTACAAAGCGTCCGGGTCGACGCCCTCACGCAGGCCCAGCGCCATGGCTTCAGCCGCAGCGGCAATGTGCACGCCTGCCAACAACTGGTTGATGATCTTTACCTTGCTGCCTGCGCCCGCTTGCTTGCCCAGCTTGTAGACCTTAGCGGCCATCGCGTTGAGCAAGGGTTCAGCCAGCGCATAAGCGGCGTCTGCGCCTGCGGTCATCATCGTCATCTGACCGCTTGCAGCTTTGGCAGCACCGCCAGAAATCGGCGCGTCGATATAGAGCAAGCCCATGTCGTTCAGGCGCTTTTCAAGCGCTACCGACCAACTCGGCTCGACGGTCGAGCACATCACAAAAACACTGCCGGGTTTCATGGCGGCGGCGCAGCCTGTCGGGCCGAACAACACGCTCTCGGTCTGCGCGGCATTGACCACCACCGAGACCACCACATCACAAGCGGCGGCCAGTTCTGCGGTTGACGCAGCAGCCACGCCGCCCTCTTTCGCAAAAGCTTGCGCAGCTTCCGACCGCACGTCATAAACATGCACCAAATAACCTGCCCGCCTGAGCGATTGCGCCATGCCATTGCCCATGGCGCCAAGGCCGATCAGGCCCGCAGTGATCGTCATACCATTGTCCTTGTCATCATCTTGTCTGCTTGTCTGTTTTAACCGAGTGTGATTTTTGCAAAGTCAGCTACACGCTTCCATTTGGCAGCGTCAGCGACCATGAAGGCGGTCATGGCCCCGGCGCCAAGGAAACCGACGTCGGCACCGCGCGACTCCATGACGCGGATGACTTCAGGATCGCGCATGATCTTTTGCAACGCTTGCTCTAGGCTGGCGACCATCGCTGCAGGCAAGCCAGCCGGGGCGGCCAAGCCAAACCAAGCGCTGACGTCGAAGTCGGGCAGACCAGACTCAGCCAGTGTCGGCACGTTGGGCAAGGCTTTGCTGCGCTGACGCGTCGTCACCGCCAAAGCCTTGACGGCGTTGCCCTGAATTTGCCCCATCACCGACGGCAAGTTCTCAAACATCATGTCCACCTCCCCCGACATCAAACCGGTCACGGCGGCAGCGGCACCGCGATAAGGTATGTGCGTGATGAAGGTGCTGCTGGTGCTCTTGAACAACTCAGCGCTCAGGTGCAGCGAGGTGCCGTTGCCGTTAGAGGCGTAATTGAGTTTGGCTGGCTGGCTTTTGGCCCGCTGGATCAAGTCAGCCACCGAGTTGATGCCGCTTTTAGGGTTCACCAGCAACACATTCGGCACACGGCCCAGCAACCCAACAGCGCTGATTTGCTCTGGCTTGTACGGCAAGCTGGCGTACAGCGCGGGGCTGATGGTCAGCGGCGGTGAAGCCATCAGCAAGGTGTAGCCATCGGCCGGGGCGCGGGCCACTTCAGCAGCGCCGATGTTGCCACCAGCGCCCGGCTTGTTGTCGATCACAATGGCTTGACCTAGTTCTTGCCCTAGCCGCGGCGCCACCAGCCGGGCCATCACATCAATCAAACCACCCGGTGGAAACGGCACGACCAAGCGAATCGGTCGGTTGGGCCAAGCCTGCGCCAAAGCGGGCACGGCGAAAGCGCTGCTGATGAGCGCTGCGCCCAGCACCAGCGACTGACGGCGGTTGATCGGCTTGGCCGCAGGCTCAGAGTGAGAGTTGAAATCGGGTTTGAAAGTCATGAAGCGTCTCCTTTATTTGTAAGGTCATCATACAAATAATTCACCTATTCAACGTCAAGGGTTTACCCGGAAATACACCACCGGATGACGCGCTTAGAGACTAACCGCTCCATAGACCAAGCCACTCGCCAATTGCACGCCCTCTTGCGCCCAGAAGGCCGGATCCGCTAGCTCAAGGCGCTTGATGGCATTGTTCATGTGCGCAGCTGCTGCTCGGCGCGCGCGCGCCGTATCAGCGGCTTCGATAGCCTTGGTAATGGCCTCGTGCTCGTTTTTGACTTGCCGCGCAAAGTCGCTGCGACGCGCTTCGTTGGCGCGAGTCACACGGGTCACACCGCGCAGAAACTGCCGTAGGTAATCTAGGGTACTGATTAAAAATGGATTTTTTGCAGCGTCCGCAATAGCGCGATGAAAATTCACGTCTTCCTCAGCACCATCGCCGCCAGCAGTCACGGCATCGGCCAAGGCGTTCATGCATTGGCGAATGCGCAGTAAGTCTTCAGGACTGCGACGTTCTGCCGCCAGTGCGGCCACTTCCGCTTCGAGTCCCCGCCTGACTTCAACCATCTGAATTACGGCCTGCCGCGAGACAGCCAAACTGGCGTCAAAGTTCAGGGGCGAAAACCCTGCAACACGAACAAACACGCCACTGCCCTGCCGCGACTCCAATAAACCCAGTGATTTAAGCCGTGAAACGGCTTCGCGCACCACCGTGCGGCTGACGCCGAACTGCTGCGCCAACACGGTTTCGGTGGCGAGCTTGTCACCCGCAGCGGGTTGCCCAGCACTGATCTGCGTGGACAAGGCTTGGGCTACCTGCTCTGCCAAGCCAAGGTTGGGTTTGACGGTTTGAAATGACGTGATCATGGGGTCAGACTGCGCGTAGAAACTTAAAAAACCAAGGTCTTCACGCCGTCTTTGGTACCCAACAAACACACGTGTGCTTTTTGAAATGCAAACACGCCGACCGTCACCACGCCCGGCCACTGACTCACCTCCAGCTCAAATGCACGCGGCTCCAAAATTTGCAAACCTGTCACATCCAAAATATGTTGGCCGTTGTCTGTCACCAGCGGAACGCCGTTTTTCAGGCGCAACGTGGCGTTGCCGCTCATGGCTGCAAACTGCTGCACGATGCGTTGGGCCGACATGGGAATAACTTCCACAGGCAAGGGAAATTTCCCAAGGGTTGACACCAGCTTGCTGTCGTCAGCAATGCAGATAAATTGGCGTGACTGCGCGGCCACAATTTTCTCGCAAGTGAGGGCCGCACCGCCGCCTTTGATCATGTTGCCGGCGTGGTCAATCTCGTCGGCACCGTCCACATAAACGTCAAGCTCTTCGACCTCCGTCGCTTCAAAGACCTTGATGCCCAAAGCTTGCAGACGCTCAGTCGATGCGATGGAGCTAGACACCGCTCCGGCGATGGTGTGCTTGACCGTGGCCAGCGCATCAATGAACTTGTTGACAGTCGATCCGGTGCCGACGCCGACCAGCATGCCGGGCTGGATGTAATGCAAGGCGGCTTGGCCGACAAGGGTTTTCAATTCATCTTGTGTCATGGGGGTCCAGGTAGTTTTTTGCGACAATCAACGCTCTTGCCCACGCCCGGGTCTTGCCCGCAAAACGTGTCGCTGCCTTGCCATTCAGCCCTGAATTATCCAATGTCCCTGCTCCCTTACGCTCTGGTCCGTCCTTTTTTGTTCAGTCTGGACGCGGAAACAGCCCACGACCTGAGCATGACCGCACTGGCGCGCACGCAGCACACGCCGCTCAAGATGGCCTATTGCACTGGGCGGATTGATGATCCGATTCAGCTCGCAGGCCTGACTTTTCCCAACCGCGTCGGTATGGCTGCCGGGCTTGACAAGAACGCCCGCTGCATTGACGGCTTGGCCGCCATGGGCTTTGGTTTTGTAGAAGTTGGCACCGTCACACCGAAGCCGCAAATAGGCAACCCGAAGCCGCGCATCTTTCGCCTGCCCGAGGCGAATGCACTGATCAACCGCTTGGGTTTTAACAACGAGGGGCTGGACACATTTATACGCAACGTCAGCGCTTCAACGTTCCGACAAAATGCCAACGGCAAGCCTCCCTTGCTGCTCGGCCTGAACATTGGCAAGAATGCGACCACACCGATTGAAAATGCGGTTGATGACTATCTGATCTGCCTTGATGCCGTCTACCCGCACGCCGATTACGTGACCGTTAATATCTCCAGTCCAAACACCAAAAACTTACGCGCTTTGCAAAGCGACGAAGCGCTGGATGCGCTGCTAGGGGCGATTGCGCAGCGGCGCGACACCCTTTCACGCGAGCACGGTAAGGCTGTGCCCATCTTTGTAAAAATTGCGCCAGACCTGGACGAAGCGCAAATTGAGGTGATTGCCGCCACATTGAAGCGCCACGCCATGGACGGTGTGGTGGCCACCAACACCACGCTGAGCCGCGACGCCGTCAAGGACATGGCCCACGCCGACGAGGCCGGAGGCCTGAGCGGCGCACCCGTGCTGGAAGCCAGCAACCGCGTCATTCGTCAATTGCGCTCAGAGCTGGGTGCTGGCTTTCCGATCATTGGTGTCGGCGGTGTCATGAGCGGAGCCGATGCCGTTTCAAAGATCAAGGCTGGCGCCGATGTGGTGCAAATTTACACTGGCCTGATTTACAAGGGGCCTGGGCTTGTGAGAGAGGCCGCTGTAGCGATACAGAAAAACTGTTAGGCGCCCCTCAATCCGGCACAAACTTCAGCTTGAACTTGACTTCGTCTTCCGGCAGTTCGAGCGTCACCAACTGGCCCATCTTGTTGTCCTTCAGGCGGCAAGCGGCAAACAAGCTGAATTTGCCTTTGAGGTAGTAGCTTTCCATGTCGATCAACATGTAGGGATACGGCACAAAAACTTCGTGCTCAAAGATCAAACGGTGCAGGTTGCGCGGCGACGGGAAGAGTTTGTAGTCGTCGGTGGTGATGCTTTGTGCGGTGGCCATGCGGTTTGTAATCCGTGAAGTCTGTCGTGAAGGTCGGCGCTGAAGCTCCGCGTTGAAGGGCAGCGCGCTGTAAGCTAGGCGCTTATTTTCGCTCATGCGTCAAAAATCGTTTCACCTTCTTTAAAAAAACTGGCGACTGAGCTCGCCCTGCCCCATGAACGAACGCCTCGCCACGCCTGACAAGGAAGCCATCGCCCTGCTCGATCCCTTCACCGGTTTGGGCCTGCACCAGATTCAACTGGTGAACACCACAGCCCATGCGCAACAAGCCCTGCAAGCGCTGGCAGGTGCGCGCGTGCTGGGTTTCGACACAGAATCAAAACCTACTTTCGAGCGGAATGAAGTCTCGGACGGGCCGCATATCGTGCAACTGGCCACGGTCGACCAAGGCTATATTTTTCAGCTGCATGACGCCGGCTGCCGCCAAGCGCTGGCGCAGTTACTGGAGTCGCCAAGTGTCACCAAGGCTGGTTTTGGTCTGGGTGATGACAGGCGCCGCATTGTCAGCAAACTCGGGGTTGACTTGCAAGGGGTACTCGACCTCAACATGGTGTTCAACCAACGCGGTTACCGCAAAGACATGGGCGTGCGCGGTGCTGTGGCACTGATGTTCAATCAGCGTTTTCTGAAGTCGCGCAAAGCCACCACCTCGAATTGGGCCAAGCCCGAACTGTCGTCATCGCAGCTGAGTTATGCCGCCAATGACGCGTATGCCGCGCTCCGGGTTTACGTGGCGCTCGGCTTGGGCGACTGAACGGAGGCCATTTGGGCCACGTGCGCGCCCAACGCTAATGCGCTGGTCAAGCCCGGCGATTCAATACCGAACAGATTGATCAGGCCATGGATGCCGTGCTCAGACTGGCCCTGAATCATGAAGTCCCGCGCGGCTTCTTCGGGGCCTTGAATTTTGGGCCGAATACCGGCGTAACCTGCTGTCAACGCGCCATCTTGCAGGCCCGGCCAGTACTTGCGCACCTCGGCATAAAAAGCCTCGCCACGCGCCGCATCGACCACCAAGTCGTCGGGCGAGTTGACCCACTCAACGTCCGGGCCAAACTTGGCCTGACCGCCTAAATCCAAGGTCAGGTGAACGCCCAGACCGGCGGCTTCTGGCACCGGGTAAATCAGCCGATCAAAGGGTGAGCGACCGGCCAACGTGAAGTAATTGCCCTTGGCGTAATGGCTGGGCGGCACATGGGCGGCGTCCAAACCAGTAAAACGCCGCGCCAGCGTCTGCGCATACAGGCCAGCGGCATTGATCAGCAGAGATGTTTGCAACTCAGTACCGTCTTGCGTCACAACGGTGATGAGATCCGCGCCGCAATGGGCTGAGGCCACCGGCGAATTGAGCGCCACCAGACCACCGGCGTTTTCAAGGTCGCCCTGCAAAGCCAACATGAAGGCGTGACTGTCGACAATGCCGGTGCTCGGCGACAGCACGGCCGCGACGCAATTTAGTTCGGGCTCGATTGCCTGCGCTTCTTCGCGCGTCAGCAACACCAAGTCAGGCACGCCATTGGCGGCGGCTTTGGCGATGATGGCCTGCAACTGCGGCACTTGCGCCGCGTGCGTGGCCACAATCAACTTGCCGCAGCG
>JBEDKR010000098.1:0-6798 GCA_041172005.1 Pseudomonadota bacterium | reverse complement strand
GGTGAGCCAGTTGCCGGCGGCGGTGAGTCAGCTGGACTGGGACCAGTACCAGGCTATTAATTACCGCAGCGACCATGCGCTGTGGAGCGAAGAGGCCTTGCGCTTTCAGGCCAAGTTCTTTCACCTGGGTTTGTTCTTCAAGTCCCCGGTCAAGATTTTTGAGCTAAAAAACGGCCAGGCGCAAGAACTGGCCTACGACCCCGCGATGTTCGACTACGGCAAGAGCGGCTTGAAGGGCGTGCCGATGCCCAGCGACCTGGGGTTTGCCGGGTTCCGGCTCAATTTCCATACCGACCTGGGGCGCGATGTGGCGGCGTTTTTGGGCGCCAGTTACTTTCGCGCGGTCGGGTCTGACTGGCAATATGGCTTGTCGGCGCGTGGCTTGGCGATTGACTGCGGCATGGAGCGGCCTGAAGAGTTTCCTAACTTTGTCAGCTTCTGGCTGGAGCGGCCGGCCAAAAACAGCAGCAAACTGGTGGTTTACGCCCTGTTGGACTCGCCCAGTGTGGCCGGTGCCTACCGCTTTGAAATTCAGCCCGCTGCCACGCTGGTGATGGATGTCGAGGTGGCGCTGTACCCGCGCAAGACGATTGAGCGTCTGGGCATTGCGCCGCTGACCAGCATGTTTCAGTATGGCGAGAACGACCGCCGGATGCCGGCTGCCAACGACTGGCGTCCCGAGATTCATGACTCTGATGGCCTGTCGATGTTGCTGGGCAACGGCGAATGGATTTGGCGCCCGCTGACCAACCCGCAGCAACTGCGCTTTAACGCCTACGCCGATGAAAACCCGCGCGGCTTTGGCCTGCTGCAGCGTGACCGCAACTTTGACCATTACCAGGACGATGGCGTGTTTTACGAGCGCCGCCCGAGCGCCTGGGTCGAGCCCAAGGCGGGCTGGGGCAAGGGTGCGATTCAGCTGGTGGAAATCCCGACGCTGGACGAGACCTTTGACAACATCGTCTGCTTTTGGAACCCGCTGGACAAGCCGCAGGCCGGGCAAGAGCATTTGTACAGCTACCGCTTGCACTGGGGCAACAAGATGCCGTTGCTGCCGAATCAGGCCACGGTGGTGGCTACGCGCACCGGCGTCGGTGGCGTAGTGGGGCAAAAGCGCAACTACTATTCCAAGCGTTTTGTGGTTGACTTTGCTGGCGGCGACCTGCAGTTGCTGGGCCCGAATGCCAAGGTGTCGCCGGTCATCAGCGTTTCCAGTGGCGAGATCGAGGTGACCTCGGCGCGGCCCTTGGTGGCTGTCCAGGGCTATCGCGTGACGTTTGACTTGAAACCAACCGCGGCCGGCGTGGCGCCGATTGATTTGCGGGTTTATTTGGTGGTGGACGACCAGCCGCTGAGCGAGACCTGGCTTTACCAATGGACGCCGCCAGCGGTGGCGGATCGGGGTTTTTAAAGTCTGGGGGAGGGTGGCCAGCCAGGAGGGACTCGAACCCCCTACCCCGAACTTAGAAGGTTCGTGCTCTATCCGGATGAGCTACTGGCTGCCGTGAAAACAAGAATTTGAATTTAACAGCACATACAAAAAAAGCCCACAAAGTGAGCTTTTTTTGTTGAATCAATGGTCGGAGTACAAGGATTCGAACCTTGGACCCCCTGGTCCCAAACCAGGTGCGCTACCAGACTGCGCCACACTCCGACAAGTCTCATATTATAGCGCGCTAAAAGCGGCTCTTTGGGGCAGGCTTTGAATTATTTCTCAACGACGCACTTGTTGCGCTTTGCCGAACAAGACTTCGTGCTCTGCAGCGGTCTTGGTAGCAGGGCGCAGGTCGGCCATGACTTGCACGCCGCGTTGCACCGCAGGGCGTGCAGCGATCAGGTCGAACCAGCGTTTCAGGTGCGGGTAGTCGGCCCAGTCAATGCCTTGGTTGGCCCAGTTGCGCAGCCACGGAAAAATCGCGATGTCGGCAATCGTGTATTGATTGCAGGCGATGAACTTGCTGGTGGATAGTTGCTTGTCCATCACGCCGTAGAGGCGCTTGGCTTCGTTGGTGTAGCGGTTGATGGCGTAGTCGACTTTTTCGGGCGCGTAAATTCGAAAGTGATGGTTCTGGCCGAGCATCGGGCCGACACCGCCCATCTGGAACATCAACCACTGCAGCACCTGGTATTTCAGGCGGTCGCTCTTGGGCAAAAACTTACCTGTTTTGGCGGCCAAGTACATCAAGATGGCGCCCGACTCAAACAGTGAAATTGGTTTGCCGTCTGGGCCATTCGGGTCAACGATTGCGGGAATGCGGTTGTTCGGGCTGATGGCCAAGAACTCTGGCTTGAACTGATCGCCCTTGCCGATGTTGACCGGAATCGCTTCCCAGTCGCGGCCCAGACGCAGGCCGCACTCTTCGAGCATGACGTGGACTTTGTGGCCATTGGGCGTGGCCCATGAGTAAACCTGAATCATCGTGTTCCTTTGTGTCTATTTTTATCTCAAGGGTAGAGGGCTTTGCGTTTTTGCAGGAAGGCTTCAATGCCTTCGCCTGCATTGCGGTGGCGCAGGTTCTTCACAAAATGATGGCGCTCGCTGCTTAGCTGTTCGCTCAGGGTGTTGGTCTGGGCTTCGTTGATGAGTTCTTTGACGCTGGCCATGACGTTGGGCGCACGTTGATTCAGCTGTTCAGCCAGTTGCAGTGCTGCCGCAAATGCACCGCCCTTCGGTGCCAACTCGTTGACGAGTCCCATGGCGTGCAGGCTGGTGGCTGGGATGCGTTCGCCGAGCATCAGCATCCGAGCTACCAGCGTGCGGGGCAGGGCGCGCGTCAAGGCCCAACTGCCACCACCGTCGGGCGACAGCGCCACGCTGCTGTGCGCCATCAGAAAGATAGCGTTGTCGGCTGCAACCACAAAGTCACTGGCCAAGGCCAATGAAAATCCAGCACCCGCAGCAGCGCCTTCAACCGCGGCAATCACCGGCTTGGGAAAGGTGCGGATCGAGTCGATCCAGCTGTGCAGGGCGTCGATGCTTTGGGTCTGCACGTCGAGCTCTTTTTGCCGGTTGGCCAGCAGTCGCTGCAGGTCGCCACCAGCGCAAAAAGTGCTGCCTTCGCCGGTGATGATGACGCTGCGAATCTCGGGGTTGTTCTCGGCTGCGTTGAGGGCTTCAACACCGGCCGTGTACATGTCCGGGCTGAGCGCGTTGCGGTGTTCCGGGTTGCTCAGGGTGAGGATCAGCGTACGGCCTTCGCTGGTGCTTTTAAGGGAGCCAGCCATTTCAGTTTTCTTCCTGCAACAGGCTCAGGCCGATCGCACCACGACGGCGCAGCCACGGCGAAGGCCGGTAGCGCGTGTCGCCATAAACGGTCTGCATGTTGAAGAGAACTTCCAAAATATTGGTCGGGCCGCAGAGGTTGCCCAAGGCCAGCGGGCCTTGCGGATAACCGAGCCCGAGGGTGACGGCCGTTTCCAAGTCTTGCGGGCTGCAAATGCCTTGCTGGCACATGTCGGAGGCGATGTTGACGATGTGGGCGATGACGCGCTGGGTCACAAAACCACCGCTGTCGCGGATCACGCTGACGGCTTTGCCGTCGCGCGCAAACAAGGCGTGGGCCGCGTCTCGCATGTCGGCGCGGGTGGCTGGGTTGGTGGCCAGCACGCGGCGTTTGGTCTGGGCGTCGTCCAGCAGCATGTCGATGCCGACCGTGCGGGCCGGGTCTAGCCGCTCCACCACGGCGACGGTGGTGATGTCAAAACCCAGCGGCGCGACCAGCGTCAAGGCGTTCATAGACGGCGATGCACCGGTCTCGATGCTGGCACCCAGCGTTTTCAGCAGGCTCAGCAGTTCAGCCCGACGCGAGGCGCGTGGCGAGACCCAGACCGGCGGCATGTCTTCGACCACTGGCGCGGGTGCTTCAGCCGGGCACTCGGCCACACCGTTGGCGTAGCGGTAAAAACCTTCGCCGGTTTTTTTACCCAACAAGCCGCCAGCCAAACGCTGCGCCGTGATGACGCTTGGGCGGTAGCGTGGCTCTTGGTAATACTGGTTGTAAATCGACTCCATCACCGGGTGCGAGACATCGAGCGCGGTCAGGTCCATCAATTCAAAAGGGCCGAGCTTGAAGCCAGCCTGATCTTTCAAGATACGGTCAATGGTGGCGAAGTCTGCAATGCTTTCACCCACAATGCGCAGGGCTTCGGTGCCGTAGCCACGCCCCGCGTGGTTCACGATGAAGCCCGGCGTGTCTTGCGCTTGCACGGGCGTGTGGCCCATTTGTTTGGCGTAGGTGGTGAGCGCGCTGCAAGTGGCGGCGCTGGTTTTCAGGCCGCTGATGACCTCGACCACTTTCATGAGCGGCACCGGGTTGAAGAAGTGATAACCGGCCATGCGCTCTGGGTGCTTAAGGCCAGCAGCAATGGCCGTGACCGACAGCGACGAGGTGTTGGTGGCCAGCAGAGCTTGCGGCGAGACGATGGACTCGAGCTCTGCAAACAGCGCTTGTTTGATGTCGAGCCGTTCAACAATCGCTTCAATCACCAGCTCGCAGGGGCTCAGTTCGGTGACCGCTGTGGGGACTGACAAACGGGCTTTGTAGGCCTCAGCCAAAGCAGCGTCAATGCGGCCTTTGGCCACTAACTTGTCCCATTGCGCAGCGATGTCGTTGATGGCGCGGCTGCTGGCCGCATGGTCTTTGTCGAACAACATGACCTGGCTGCCGGCCTGTGCAGCAATTTGGGCAATACCGCGGCCCATGGCGCCAGCGCCGATGACGCCAATGGTGTTGAAGAGTGTTGGCATGTTGTCTTTTGTCTTTAGCGATGAATTAGCGGCGAACCTGAAGTGCACCTGGGTTCACGATGTTGGTCGGCGTGCCCTTGATGAAATTGACGATGTTGTCGAAAGCGGCACCGAAGTACAGCTCGTAGCTGTCTTGTTCTACATAGCCGATGTGTGGCGTGCAAATGCAGTTCTCTAAGCGCAACAAAGCGTGGCCTTGCAGGATGGGTTCTGACTCAAACACGTCGATAGCGGCGAGACCCGGCCGGCCTCGGTTGAGGGCTGCCACCAGTGCGTCGGGCGCGATCAATTCGGCGCGCGAGGTGTTGACGATCAAGGCGGTGGGTTTCATCATCGACAGGTCTTCCAGCGTGACCATGCCGCGCGTGGCTTCGTTCAGCCGCAGGTGCAGGGTCAGGACGTCGGATTGCTCGAAAAACTCAGCTTTGCTGGTGGCCACTTCAAAGCCGTCGGCTTGGGCTTGCTCGCGTGAAGCGTCACGGCCCCAGACCAGCACGCGCATGCCAAAGGCGCGGCCGTAGCCAGCGATGATCTTGCCTATTTTTCCGTAGCTCCAGATGCCGAGTGTTTTGCCTTTGAGCACGGTGCCGAGGCCAAAATTGGTCGGCATGGAGCTTGTTTTTAGCCCTGACTGTTGCCAAGCGCCGTGCTTGAGGTTGGCGACATATTGCGGGATGCGGCGGGTTGCGGTCATGATCAGTGCCCACGTCAGCTCGGCCGGTGCGGTTGGTGAACCGACGCCTTCCGCGACCGCAACACCGCGCTCTGTGCAGGCGGCGATGTCGATGTGTTCGCCGACTTTGCCGGTCTGCGCGATCAGCTTGAGCTTGGGCAGTTTTTCAATCAATTGGCGCGGCAGGTGCGTGCGTTCGCGGTTGAGTACGATGACGTCGGCATCTTTAAGGCGAACCGACAACTGGCCAATGCCTCTGACCGTGTTGGTGTAAACCTTGGCCGGATAAGCATCTAGTTTGGTGGCGCAATCGAGCTTGCGAACTGCGTCTTGGTAGTCGTCTAGGATGACAATATTCATCCCGATATTGTGCCTGCAAGAAAAGCGCTCTCCCTTGCGCCACGACGACGATTGGAAGCGCCGTCAGCTCAAGACGGTGTTGCGTATCAGGCCAACAGCCAGCCCTTCAATTTCGAAGGCGTCACCGGGTTGGACGATGATGGGTTCGAAGTCAGGGTTTTCAGGTAACAGCTCAATCAGGTTTTGAGTCCGCCGAAAGCGTTTGACGGTTACTTCATCGCCCAGCCTAGCAACCACAATTTGACCGTTGCGCGCTTCTTTGGTTTGTTGAACCGCCAGCAGGTCACCGTCGATGATGCCAATGTCCCGCATGCTCATACCGCGCACTTTGAGCAGGTAATCGGGTTGGCTTTTGAATAAGCTGGGCTCGACGCTGTAGGTTTGCTCAATGTGTTCCTGCGCGAGAATCGGGCTGCCGGCAGCCACCCGTCCGACCAGCGGCAAGACGAGTTGGGCTAGGCTTTGCAGGGGCAGAGAAAATTGTTTGCTGCGTGATTCGTTGAGCGAACGCAAGGTGTCACTGCGCAGGCGAATGCCGCGGGAGGTGCCGCTGACCAGTTCAATCACGCCTTTGCGCGCTAAGGCTTGCAGATGCTCTTCGGCGGCGTTGGCTGATTTGAAGCCGAGTTCAGTCGCGATTTCGGCGCGCGTCGGCGGTGCACCGGTGCGGGAGATGGCGTTTTGGATGAGCTCTAAGATTTGTTGCTGGCGGGCGGTCAGCTTGGGGCCTTCGGGCAAGCGGGAAATGTCGTCGAGAATGGTCATGGCACGGCTCCTGGCTAAATCAACAGTGGCTGTATTTTTATCCAGTTTTTCGGGGATTTCAAGTGAGCGATAAAAAAATTGTGGTTCTCGGCACGGGCGGCACTATCGCCGGCACGGCCGCGAATGCGTTTGAGCACAGCAGCTACACCGCTGCGCAGGTCGGCGTGCATGCGTTGCTGGCCAGCTTGCCCGGATGGAATAAGGGCGCAGGCGCAGAGCGTTATGTGGTGGAGCAGGTGGCTCAGCTGGATAG
>JBEDKR010000097.1:0-6867 GCA_041172005.1 Pseudomonadota bacterium | reverse complement strand
TCATGCCAAGCTGGCCACCACGACCCTTTGAAATGCGGCGCACGTTGCTTCCACGCTTCAGGCGACAGGCGTCGGTCGGTGGCTTTGGTGAGCAGCATTTGGTAGTCGCGGCCCGCATGGCCGGGCTCTGACACTACGCCGGCGTTATGGCCGCCACTGGTCAAGACAAAGGTCACGTCGGCATGCACCAAGCGTTTGACTTTGTAGGCTGAGCGCCACGGCGTCACGTGGTCTTTCAAGGTGCCCACAGCGAATATCGGCATATGCAGGTCGCCCAACGAAATGGGTGCGCCCAGTACTTCATAGCGTCCTTCGGCCAGCTCGTTATGCAGGTACAGACTGTGCAAGTAGTTGGTGTGCATAACGGCTGGCATGCGCGTCACGTCGGCGTTCCACGCCATCAGGTCGTTGGGCACGTCTGGTTCGCCCAGCAAGTACTCGCGCATGCGGGCCGACCAAACCAAGTCGCGTGCTCTCAAGAACTGAAACGAGCCCGCCATCTGATGGCCGGTGAGGAAACCACGCTCTGCCATGATGTCTTCGAGCAAGGCGACCTGCGCTTCGTCCAGCAGCACGCCCATCTCGCCGGCGTCACGAAAGTCCAGCTGGGCTGCCAGCAGCGTCATGGAGGCCAGTGGCGCAATCGGTGGGCTCTGCGCGGCGTCGGTGTTGGCCAGCGCTGCTGCGGCCATGGCCAACAGCGTGCCGCCTAGGCAATAGCCGGTGGTGTGGATAGGGATGCCGCCGCATCTTTCGGTGATGACGGCCAGCGAGTCCAGTACGCCTAGCTGCAAGTAGTCCTGCATGTCGAGCAGCGCGTCCGACTCATCTGGGTTGCGCCAAGACAGCATGAACACAGTGTGGCCTTGATCGACCATGTAGCGGACCATGGAGTTGTGCGGTGAGAGGTCCAGTATGTAGTATTTCATGATCCACGAGGGCACGATGAACAGCGGTTCGCGTTGCACCTTTTGCGTGGTCGGTGTGTACTGAATCAGCTCCACCAGATGGTTTCGGTAAACCACCTCGCCGGGGGTGCATGCGACTTCCAATCCCGGACGGTAAAGATGTTCTTCTGGCTTCAGTGGCGCCATGCCCTGACTTTGCCGCCAGTCGTCATAGGCATGAGCCGCACCGCGCAACAGGTTGGCCCCTTGGGTCTCAATCGTGGTTTTGATCACTTTGGGATTCGACCAGGGCCAATTGCTGGGTGCCAGCATGTCCAACCACTGCCGCGACAACAATTGCATCAAGTCTTCATGGTGATGCTCCATGCCGCGCAGCACCGTGGCTTCTTTCCACCACGTTTCAGCGACGCCGTGTGTGCTGGCCAGCGCGCAAAAGGGCCACGAGGCCCACTCCTTGTCGGTGTACCTCGGGTCAGCTGTCGGCACGCTTTGGCAGGTGATCGCGTGCTGCATGGCCAGCATCCAAGCCAAGTAGCCTTGGGTCGACAAGCGCGACAAGGTGCCCGGCGAAGACGCCAGATGGCCGGCCCAGTCAGCCACCGCCAAGCCCAGCGACACCGGAGACAAACCGCCCGACAAGGACGCCAAGCCCATGCGCACGCTGTGGTCAAGGGCTGCGGCAGCTTCAATCGCTGAGTTGGGATGTGCCGTTCTTTCAAAAAAAGAACGGACATCGCCGCGTCGTCGCAAGCCTTTGGCCGAGATACGCTCAATTGCGCTGTTTCGAGGGGTCACTTCATGGCGTCCATTTTCATTGCGAACTTCAGGCATCTGGAAGGGACTTTCTCTGTCGAGAGTTGAGCTGGCAATGAATGTGTGGACCGGATGGCCACCGTTGTCCCAGCAAACCAAAAGCTTCGTCGGCGCTCATATTGATCATTGCCGGGCGTGCTCTGTGATCTGTGTAGGTCTGAGACTGATTTATGCACTTGGAAGCCAGAGCGCCATGTGCTTGATTTCACTACACTTGAGCTCTTTTTTCGAAGCCTCATCCGCTCATACTCACTTTGTCCATGCGTCAAGACCTTCCGGCCACGCCCGATGATTCGCCAGTTGACATTGTTTATCTTTGGGTCGACGGGCAAGACTTGGGCTGGCGCGCCAAACGCCGCCACGCGCTGCGGCAACTCAGCGCCGACGGCAGCAATGCTATCGCCCGATTTGGCAACGTCGAAGGGCGCTTTCGCGACAACGATGAGCTTCTTTACAGTTTGCGGGCACTCGAAAAATTCTTTCCAGAGCATGGTCACATTTATCTTGTCACCGATGGACAAAGCCCCGATTGGCTGAAAGAGTCGGATCGCATGACGCTTGTGGACCACCGGGAACTGATCCCCGAAGCCTCCTTGCCGACCTTCGACTCTAGCAATATCGAGTCGTATATTCACCGCATTCCCGGTCTCTCCGAGCGTTATTTTTATTTCAACGACGACGTTTTTTTTGGCGCTCCCGTCAATCTTGATGACTGGTTCTGGCCCGGTGGCTTTTATGTGACTTGGTCTGACGATCCAGAAGTCTCCGATGAAGACTTGCAAACCGATGCGACAGCACCGGAGAATGCCTGCCGCTTGTCGAATCAATGGCTGGCCAACAAAGCCGCCGACCAGTCTTTACCCGTGATGGACATTGTCGCCAAGCCGATGCGGGCCATGGACCCGCTCTACCAAAGTTGCTTTCGGACCTTTGCTCATTCCCCCCGGCCCATGCTCAAGTCGCTGTTGTGGGAGCTTGAAGAGGAAGCTGTCGAACTCTTCGATGGTGTGCGCTCGACGGTGTTCAGGATTTGGGACAAGCCGACCATCGTCTCTGACTTTGTGTTGCGCTGGGCGCTGGCTCACGGTTTGGCCCGCGTCAAAGACTACCGGCACCGCTACGTGTCCACAGGCGATAAGGATCAAGCCACAGAGCTCAAGCTGCTGGCCGAGCAGTTTGGCACGCTTGATTTTTTCTGCATCAACGACACCACCGACGATGCACACGCCGAAGATCCACGGCTTGAAAATGTCCGTGCGTCTTTGCGACTGATGCTGTTTAAGCCCTCGGAGTTCGAGCGACATGTCAGCGCTGAGGATTCAGTTGAAGCTTGTCCAGCGGCCCTTGCTTGAGCGCAGGGCCAGACCGATTTCTTGCGTACTTCGTGTCAGCAAGGTCGACAGTGTTTTGATGCGTCCCGGCGTCATGCGCTCGTTGATGGCGGCCACGCTGAATGACGCGATCGGTCGCCCCGCGGCGTCGGTGAAATGCCGGCCCATCGCGCTGACGCCAGCGTTCACCCGGTTCCTGATCAAGGTGTAGCCTTTGCGCTGAGCCTCTTCAATAGACGCAATCAGAAAGTCCCGTGACATGCCCCAGTCTGTGTCAAGTTGCGGCTGGATCGTGTCAAGAACGTTGTCCCGTTCAGTTGCCGGCATAGCGGCCAGAAGCGCCATGCCACCGGCCCCCACACCCAGTGGCCTGCGACTGCCCACTTGAAGCGTGATCACGCGGACTGGCGTGGGTCCTTCTTGAAGGTCGACGCAGACGGCCTCAGGGCCGCTGCGCAGCACCAGATAAGCGGTGTCGCCGGCCTCCAGCGCCAAGCGCTGAAGTATCGGCCGGCACAGACTGCGAATGTCGAATTGCTGCGCTGCTGACAGCCCAAGTTCAAAGGCCAGCGAACCCAGCGCGTAACGTCGCTCGTTGTCGAGCTGCGTGACCATCCCTTCAGTGATGAGTTGATGCAGAAGCCGGTGTGTGGTCGGGTGCGGCAGTTCGACATGCCTGGCGATTTCTGTGAGGGCTCCGCCGCGGCCGCCTTTGGTGGCCAGAAAACGCAAGATGGTGAAGGCCCGGTGCAACAGGCCCGGGCGTTCAACAGAAGATTCAGAGGGCATGGCCTTGTGGGTACAAA
This sequence comes from Pseudomonadota bacterium, assembly GCA_041172005.1. Classification (GTDB taxonomy): domain Bacteria; phylum Pseudomonadota; class Gammaproteobacteria; order Burkholderiales; family Burkholderiaceae_C; genus Polaromonas. Next base: position 3,009 of record JBEDKR010000097.1, on the reverse strand, counting down.
TTTCAATGTTTGATTTTGGGGTAATTGTATGTCCGCTGAATGAACATCTTGGCCCATGCCACAACGGTCGCGCCAAAATCGCCATTAGCGAGACACACAATAAACGGAGACATTCTGATGATTCGACGCGCCCTGATTTCAATCGCCTTAGCTTTTCCGGCCCTGTCTTATGCTGCCTATCCAGACAAACCGATCACCCTGATTCAGGGTTTTGCTGCCGGTGGCAATGCCGATGTGATCGCGCGCATTGTGGCGGCCGGGTTGGCCAAGGAGTTGGGACAGCCGGTTGTTGTCGAAGCCAAGCTGGGCGCTGGCGGTAATGTTGCTTCTGGCTTGGTGGCCAAGGCCGCAGCCGATGGCTACACGCTGATTTTGCTCACCGGTGGACATGCGGTGTCCAGCGCTGTTTACAAAAAACTGCCGTTTGATCCGGTCGAAGACTTTGAATGGTTGTCTGTGGTGAGCAAGTTTCCGTTCGTTATTTCGGTGAGCTCCGCGAGCAAGTTGAACAACGTGCGTGATGTCATTGCGGCGGCTAAAGCTGCGCCGGGCACGGTCTCGTACAGCTCGGTCGGCATTGGCTCTACACAGCATTTGTCTGGGGAGTTGTTTCAGGCCATGTCGGGCACCCAGCTTATTCATGTACCTTACAAAGGCGGCGCTGGTCCGTTGCAGGACGTTCTAGGTGGCCGCGTCGACATGATGTTTGACTCCGTCACCGTCACCCGTTCTCAGGTCGAGGGTGGCAAGCTGCGGGCGCTGGGCGTGACTGCTACGCAGCCTGTGCCTTTGCTACCCGGCGTCCCGCCGGTTGCTGATGCTGTGCCGGGTTTTGAAGTCACTTCATGGACGGGTATCGCGGCGCCGAAAGGGCTACCGCCGGCCATCGCACAGCGGCTTCATGCCGCCATCGTGGCTGCTTTGGCCGACCCTGAAATCAAGCGACGGCTTGAAGCTACCGGCGGCGCAGTGACGCCTTCCGCGTCATCTGCCGAGATGAAAAACTATGTTGCCAATCAGGTTCTCAAGTGGAAGAAGGTCGTGGCCGATTCCGCCATTCCACAGCAGTAATCGATTTGACGGAAAGACTTTCATGCTCTGCAAAAAACTACACCATGCGGCATTCCGTTGCAAAGACGCTCAAGAGACAGTGACTTTTTACACCCAGGTGCTGGGACTCAAGTTCTCGCATGCGATGGGCGAAGACCATGTGCCATCCACCGGTAAATACAGCCCGCACATCCATATTTTTCTGCAAATGGAAGACGGCAGTTCTATCGCATTTTTCGAATGTCCGAACGATCCCGGCAACATGAAAGACCTGACGTCGCCCGACTGGATTCAGCACTTCGCTTTTGAGGTGGACAGTGTGGAGACGGTGTTGCAGGCCAAGGTTGATTTGCTCGCCAAAGGTGTCAGCGTGGTGGGGCCGACCAACCATGATGATTTCATCACCTCGATCTATTTCTTTGATCCGTCTGGCCACCGGCTGGAGTTGACTGCGCGGACTTGTCCACCTGAGCGCTACCAAATTTTTGAAGCTGAGGCCCAAGGCGTACTGGATCTCTGGGACCAAACCCACGACTGGTCACAGCGCCAAAAACTGTATGGCGCGCAGACCGGCTATGCCCGTCAGGCTGACAAGCTGTAAGGCGAGATCTGCTCGACGCTCAAACCTTGATCAGAGTGGTTTCCAAGTCGGCTCAAAAAACGGCGCGGGCACCATGATTTTTGACGTCTGGCTTTGCAGCAATGGCAGCATTTTGACGACATAGGCCTGCCAGTTCGCGTCCTTCCCTAGTTCTGCACGACGGTGGGTGCGGTCGGCCAGATCTTCATAAGCCCACATGTGGACGATCTGGTTCAGCTCGCCTATGTCGGTGTAGTAATAACCCACCATGCGGCCCAGTATGCGCAACTGAATCTGCATGCCTTCTTTTTCATACAAGCTCAGATAGTCCCGCCATTTGCCGGGATGTGTGGTGTAAGTGCGTTGTTCGACGAGCATGGGTTTGAATCTTTCGCTGAGTTGTCATGGAGGGTGAACGTTCACGGGGGTAGATTGACTTGATCTTGAAGCCAGTCGCGGTCAAAGGTGTTGGCCACCATCAATGATGATACGGGTGCCTGTGGCCGTGCGCAGGTGCGTGACGCAGGCTAGTACTGCCTGCGCCACGTCTTCTGGGGTGACGGCGCGGCCGATGGGTGTTGATGCGCCTTTTTTTTGTACTTCGTCGGGTGAGCGACCAGGCACAAAACCGGTGTCCACCGAAGCCGGTGAGACGCACAGAAATCGCACCGTCGGACCGAAAACGCGGGCCAGCGACACGGTCATGGTGTCTAGCGCCGCCTTGGCTGCGCAATAGGCAATGTTGCTGCCAGAGCCGGTGAAGGCTGAAATAGAAGAGACGGAAACGACAGTTGCATCGCCGGACTTTTGAAGCAAGGGCATTAGCGCGCGGGTGATGGAAAAAGTGCCTCCGGCGTTGGCCAACAAAATGTCGTTGAAAAGTGCGCTGTCGAGTGTGGCCAGATCTGCGTGCGGAATGCGACGGGTGTAGCCGGCTGAATTGACAAGAATGTCGATAGATCCGACCGCGCTTTCCAATTGAGTGGCCAGCACTGCGTGCAACGCCGAATCCCCGAGAGGAAGGTGCACGGCCAGATGCCCCGTACCTGGCAAGCTTGCCCGCAATGTCTCTGCCCGATCAGCACCTTGGTTGAAACCTATGATCACCCGCGCGCCTTTTGCGGCGAGCGATTGGACAACCGCTGCACCGATGCCGCTGCTGCCACCTGTGACAACAGCTGTTTTGCCTTGCAGGGGAAGTTTTTCAGAGGCTGAATGCATAGTTGATCTTTGCGTCCGGTACGGCTGCAAAAGGCAACCGTTTATTAACGATTATTGGCCGGCAAATATTCTCCGGATGATGGGTTGTCCGCTGAGTGAACATGGTCTTCAAGCGCATCAGCTCTGACCTCTAGAGTCTTGGGCTGCGAGACAATACC
>JBEDKR010000096.1:0-6889 GCA_041172005.1 Pseudomonadota bacterium | reverse complement strand
CGGTGTAGCCCGAGAGGCGAATCACTTCCATGCGGTCCAACAAGGCCGATGGGATGTTCATCGAGTTAGACGTCGCGACGAACATCACGTCACTCAGGTCGAAGTCCACTTCGACGTAGTGATCACCAAAAGTGTGGTTCTGCTCTGGGTCCAACACTTCAAGCAAGGCGCTCGAAGGGTCACCGCGGAAGTCAGTGCCGAGCTTGTCGATTTCGTCGAGTAGGAACAACGGATTGCGCGTCCCAGCCTTGGTCAAGCTTTGCAGAACCTTGCCAGGCAAGGCACCGATGTAGGTGCGGCGGTGACCTCGAATCTCGGCTTCGTCACGCATGCCACCCAGCGCCATACGCACGTATTTACGGCCTGTGGCTTTGGCAATCGATTGGCCGAGAGATGTCTTACCCACACCAGGTGGGCCGACAAGGCACAAAATCGGCGCTTTCAGTTTGTCGACGCGTTGCTGTACTGCGAGGTATTCAACGATGCGGTCTTTGACTTTTTCTAGGCCGAAGTGATCTTCGTTCAGCACGTCTTCAGCGTTTTTGAGGTCGTGCTTGATCTTGGTTTTCTTGCTCCAAGGCAGCCCCGTCAGCACGTCGATGTAGGTGCGCACCACAGTCGCTTCAGCCGACATCGGCGACATGAGCTTGAGTTTTTTCAACTCGCTCTCAGCCTTTTTACGCGCTTCCTGTGGCATCTTGGCAGACTTGATCTTCTTTTCGATCTCGTCAATGTCGGCGCCGTCTTCGCCTTCGCCAAGTTCCTTCTGGATCGCCTTGACTTGTTCGTTCAGGTAAAAATCGCGCTGATTTTTTTCCATCTGGCGCTTCACGCGGCCACGGATTTTCTTGTCAACGTTCAAAATGTCGACCTCGCGCTCGACCTGCTCATAGAGATTTTCGAGGCGTGCCTTGATATTGCTCAGATCAAGAATGACCTGCTTGGCGTCCAGCTTGAGCGGCAAGTGCGCGGCGATGGTGTCAGCCAAGCGACCGGCATCATCAATGCTGGAGATCGAGGTCAGGATCTCTGGCGGAATTTTCTTGTTGAGTTTGACGTAGTGGTCAAACTGCTGCATTACGGCACGGCGCAGCGCTTCGACTTCGCTGGTCTTGTCGCCCGGCAAAGCCACTTCAGGCTCAACAGGCGTGACGTTGCTGGTGAAGTGATGCTCGCCATCCACAATCGAGTTGACCTTGGCGCGTTGCTGGCCTTCTACCAAAACCTTGACTGTGCCGTCGGGCAGCTTGAGCATTTGAAGAATGGTCGCCACGCAACCGACGTCAAACATGTCTTCAGCGGAGGGCTCATCTTTGGCGGCGGCTTTTTGTGCCACTAGCATGATGCGGCGCTCTGACTCCATGGCGGACTCAAGCGCCTTGATACTTTTGGGCCGACCGACAAACAGCGGAATGACCATGTGCGGAAAAACCACCACGTCGCGCAGAGGCAACAGCGGCAGATCAATCGGAAGCGACGGCAATGAAGTTTGACCGGACATATAAACCTTTCACGTTAGCCGCCGGAGAGGTTTCTCATCCGGCAGCAAGATACATATGGAAGACTTGGGGGGTCAAGCCGACATTTCAAGCCTTTTTAGCGGTCTCACGGTAAACCAGTAAAGGCGGCTTGTTCTCTTCAATCGTCGACTCGTCAACCACAACCTTCTCTACATTGCTGATATTAGGCAACTCGTACATGGTGTCGATCAACGATTGCTCCAAGATCGAGCGCAGGCCCCGCGCACCGGTCTTGCGGGCCAACGCTTTGCGGGCAATGGCTTTCAGCGCTGAGGGGCGAATCTCCAGTTCAACGCCCTCCATCGACAGCAGCTTGCTGAACTGCTTGGCGACGGCGTTTTTAGGCTCTGTCAGAATTTTCACAAGCGCATCTTCCGTCAACTCGGCCAGCGTAGCGACGACCGGCATACGGCCAACCAATTCAGGAATCAGGCCGAACTTGATCAGATCTTCGGGTTCGACGTCTTTGAATGCTTCCGTCAGGCTGCGGGTTTTCTTGCTTTTGACGGAAGCGCCAAAACCAATGCCTGATGTTTCGGTTCGGCTTTCAATGACTTTCTCGAGCCCAGAAAAAGCACCACCACAAATGAACAAAATATTGGTAGTGTCGACCTGCAAAAAGTCTTGGTTAGGGTGCTTGCGCCCGCCCTGCGGTGGCACGGATGCCATCGTCCCTTCGATCAGCTTGAGCAGCGCCTGCTGCACGCCCTCACCCGACACGTCACGGGTGATGGACGGGTTGTCAGACTTGCGTGTGATCTTGTCGATCTCATCGATGTAAACAATGCCTTGCTGAGCACGCTCAACTTCATAGTTGCAGCTTTGCAGCAGCTTCTGAATGATGTTCTCGACGTCTTCACCGACATAACCGGCTTCCGTCAAGGTGGTGGCGTCCGCCATCACAAATGGAACGTTGAGCGTGCGCGCCAAGGTTTGCGCCAGCAAGGTTTTGCCAGAGCCGGTCGGGCCGACCAGCAAGATGTTGCTCTTGGTCAGCTCCACATCGTCCTTTTTGGCTTTGTCTTTGTGTCGCAGACGCTTGTAGTGGTTGTAAACCGCCACCGCCAAGATGCGCTTGGCCGGCTCTTGACCAATGACGTAACCGTCCAGCGTCGCCTTGATTTCAGACGGCGTCGGCAAATCGCTGCGCGCATCACTGGACTCGGTGCCAGCAGGCAACTCGTCACGGATGATTTCGTTGCAGAGGTCAATGCATTCGTCGCAGACAAATACCGACGGACCTGCGATGAGCTTCTTCACCTCGTGTTGGCTTTTGCCACAGAAGGAGCAGTAGAGCGTTTTTTCGCTGGTGGTGCCTTTTTTCTCGGCCATTGCTGTTGCCTTTTTGCGTGTCCGGAGAAGGACTGTATCTGAAGAAATGTTATCCAATGATAACCAAAGAAAAACGGCGTTTTCTGTTACAGAAAACGCCGCATCAGAGCCTAGCGCAAGCGACTTTTTAAGGGCGCTTGGCGATCACTTCGTCGATCAAACCGTACTCTTTAGCGTCTTCGGCAAACATGAAGTAATCACGCTCGGTGTCGCGCTCGATGCGCTCAACAGTCTGACCGGTGTTGCCCGCCAAAATACGGTTCAGTTGGTCGCGGGTTTTCAAGATGTCGCGCGCATGGATTTCAATGTCCGTCGCTTGGCCTTGCGCACCGCCCGAAGGCTGGTGAATCATGACGCGTGAGTTCGGCAAAGAAAAGCGCTTGCCCTTGGTGCCCGCCGACAACAAAAACGCACCCATGCTGGCGGCCATGCCGACGCACAGCGTCGAGACATCCGGCTTGATGAACTGCATGGTGTCGTAAATCGCCATGCCAGCCGTGACCGAACCACCGGGTGAGTTGATGTAGAACGAAATGTCTTTGTCTGGGTTTTCGCTTTCCAGAAACAGCAACTGCGCCACCACCAAGTTGGCCGTTTGGTCATTCACCGGGCCAACCAGAAAAATCACCCGCTCTTTGAGCAGGCGTGAGTAAATATCGTAAGAGCGTTCGCCGCGGCCCGACTGCTCAATCACCATCGGAACCATGCCGAGACCTTGGGCGCCTGTGTAGGAACCGCCGTAGCTATAGTTTGCAAACATTGTGTTTTTCTCCAGAGATATTTGTACTGTACCTAAAATCAATCTGGGGCTTGCGCCGTCAAGCACAAGCCCCAGATTCGACAAAGACTCTCGTCTCAGGTCAGTTTTGCGCCATCAACTCGTCGAACGAAATGGCTTTTTCAGTGACCTTGGCCTTGGCGAGCACGAAATCAGTGACGTTGTTTTCAATGACAACGGCTTCGACTTCGGCCATACGGCTGTTGTCGCTCAGGTACCAGCGCACAACATCTTCCGGCTTTTCGTAGCTGCCAGCCAGCTCTTCAATGTGTGCCTTGAGCTGCTCTGGCTTGGCCTGCAACTCGTTGGTGCGAACCAGTTCAGCCACGACCAGACCCAAACGCACGCGCTTTTCAGCTTGCGGACGGAAGATGTCATCAGGAATCGGGGCTTTTTCAGCGTCTTTGATACCGCGCTGCTTGAGATCGGCACGGGCGGCTTCGATCATGCGATCGAGTTCAGCCTGAACGCTGGACTTTGGCAAGTCAAGTTCGGCATTGGCCAACAAAGCGTCCATGACGGCATTTTTGTTGCGTGCCAGCAAGCGGAACTTGACTTCGCGCTCGAGGTTTTTGCGAATGTCAACGCGCAGACCTTCAACCGTTTCGTCCGCGATGCCGAGTGACTTGGCCAAGGCCTCGTTGATCGCTGGCAGGTGGGCGGCTTCGATCTTCTTGACCGTGACCATGAAGTCAGCTTGTTTGCCAGCCACGTCTTTGCCGTGGTAGTCCTCAGGGAAGCTCAGCGGGAAGGTCTTGCTTTCGCCGGACTTCATGCCGCGCACAGCGTCTTCAAATTCTTTGAGCATCTGGCCTTCGCCGACCAAGAACTGAAAAGCTTCGGCTTTGCCACCGGGGAAGGTTTCGCCGTCAATCTTGCCTTCGAAATCAATCGTCACGCGGTCGTTGTCTTGCGCGGCAACATCCATCGCGCGCTGGGCAAAGGTGCGGCGTTGCTTGCGCAAGATGTCGATGGTCTTGTCGATGGCTGCGTCGCTGACTTCAGCGCTCAGCTTGGCCACTTCGGCACCGGCGAGGTCAGCGATTTTGACGTCTGGATAGACTTCGAAAATAGCGTCAAACAGCAAGTCGCCTTCTGGTGCGCCTTCTTTTTCGCTGATACGCGGCTGGCCGGCCACGCGCAGTTTAGCTTCGTTGGCGGCAAGCGAGAAAGCCTCGCCAACCTTGTCGTTCATGACTTCGTAATGAACCGAGTAACCGTAGCGCTGAGCCACGACATTCATCGGCACTTTGCCTGGACGAAAACCGTCCATTTTGACCGTGCGGGCCAAGCGCTTCAGGCGCACGTCGACTTCGGACTGAATGGTGTTGACGGGCAGCGCCAACGTCATTTTGCGTTCCAGCTTTTCAAGCGTTTCTACAGTCACGGCCATGATCTTCTCCTAATATGCTGCTTGGTAATGAGCAGTCAGCGCCTTAAAACAAGACGGTGCTGCCCGTAAAAGTGTGGTGCGGAGAGCCGGACTCGAACCGGCACATCCTTGCGGACGTCAGGACCTAAACCTGGTGCGTCTACCAATTTCGCCATCCCCGCGCCTAAACTAAAAACGAGAACCAACAGCTCATATCACTTGTATATGGAACTGACATATTCCCGTTTGAAATCGGCTAACTTTCTATTTTAGCCTGTAACCGGAGGGCTTCCAGCCAACACCTCAAGCTGACGCCTGAGTTTCGCGTTTGACTCGAAAGCAGGCCGCATACATCGCCGGCAAAGCCAGCAGCGTCAGCACGGTGGCAACGATCAAACCGCCCATGATGGCGACCGCCATCGGGCCCCAGAAGACGCTGCGCGACAGCGGGATCATGGCCAGTACGGCCGCCGCTGCTGTCAGCACGATCGGGCGCAGACGCCGCACCGCGGACTCAACGATCGCATCCCAAGCTGGTACGCCGCGTGCGCGGTCTTGCTCGATCTGGTCAATCAAAATCACCGAGTTGCGCTGAATCATGCCCATCAGCGCAATGACGCCGAGCAGCGCCACAAAACCAAATGGCCGACCCAGCAGTAGCAAGGCACCCGCCACGCCGGCGATGCCCAGCGGCCCGGTGATGAAGACCAGCAAGGAGCGGCTGAAACTATGGAGTTGCAGCATCAGCAGGGTGAAGGTCAAAAAAAGCATGACCGGAATACCGGCAGCGATAGAGGCCGAGCCCTTGCTGCTTTCTTCCACCGCACCGGCAACCTCAATCCGATAAGCGCCGAAGCCTTCGGAATGCCACTTGTCCTCCAAGACCTTCAGCCCCGGCCGCAGTTCTGACGTCACCGTCGCCCCTTGCATGCCTTCGACCACATCACCCTGCACGGTGATGGCGTAGTCGCGGTTTTCACGCCACATGACACCGGGCTCCCAGCCCAATACGGGTTTGGCGATTTGCGTCAGCGGGATTGATTTTCCGGAGGCCGTAGGCAAGTAAGTGTTGTCCATGTCGCTGATCGCATTGCGCTCTTCCAGCGGTTGCCGCAAGACAATGTCAATCAGTTTGTCGCCTTCGCGGAACTGCCCAACCGCTGTGCCGCTCAACACCATGCGCGAGGTCTGCGCGATCGACTGGCTGCTGACGCCGAGTGCTCGCGCCTTGGCTTGATCCACCTCCAACCGGACCACTTTGACCGATTCATTCCAGTTGTCGTTGACGCCGCGTGTGTGGCTGTTCTCGCGCATCACTGACTTGACTTCGTCGGCACGCTGACGCAACACCAGTGGGTCGGTTCCGACGACGCGAAACTGCACTGGATACGGTACAGGCGGTCCGTTCGGCAACAACTTAACGCGACCTCGTACCTCAGGGAATTCAGTCGCCAGCAAAGCCGGCAACTTGATGCGCAAGGACTCGCGTAGCTTCAGGTCTTCTGGCACCACAATGAACTGTGTCACGTTGGTCTGTGGAAAGACTTGGTCTAGCGGAAGATAAAAGCGCGGCACGCCAGAGCCAACCCACGCACTCACTGTGCTCACGCCGGCTTCTTGCATCAAGCGCTGCTCCAAGCGTTTCGCCGTCAATTCATTGGCTGCAAACGAGGTGCCTTCCGGGAACCAGATGTCGACCAGAATCTCAGGGCGGCTCGAGTCCGGGAAGAACTGCTGCTGCACTTGGCCCATGCCAACGATGCCCAGTGCAAAGGTCAGCACCGTGGCACCGATGGTCAGCCAGCGGTATTCAACACACCAGTTCACGGCACGACGAAAGGTGTTGTAAAACGGTGTATCAAAATGCTCGTGTTGCGCGGCTTGACC
>JBEDKR010000095.1:0-6907 GCA_041172005.1 Pseudomonadota bacterium | reverse complement strand
GGTCAAGGCCAAGTGGGTCTTGTCTGTCAACAGTCGCACGCTCAGCGGTCCGGCTAAAGGGCAGTGCTTGATGGCGTTGTGCAGCAGATTACGGCACAGCTCGCCCAGCATCCACTCATGGGCCAGCAAGTTCGCCGGCATGGTTTCAATGTCGAAGTCCAACTCGCGATCGGCCATCAGCGGCGCCAAGTCAAGCGCCACTTCACGCACCACATCGGCCAGATTCATGGCTTGCAGTTCGGCCTGTTGGCGCAATTGCTCGACTTTGGCCAGCGCCAGCATCTGGTTCGCCAACAAGGTGGCCCGGTCTACCGTCTGATTGATGTCGCCCAAGGCTTCGCGGGTATCCATGTCGCCGCGCAGGGCAGATTGCACTTGCACTTTCAACACAGCCAGCGGCGTGCGCAGTTGGTGTGCGGCATCACGGACAAAGCGCTTTTGGTTGCTCAGCAAGTGTTCAAGTCGGCGCATGACTTGGTTCGTCGCATCCACCAAAGGCAGCAGTTCGCGCGGTGCATCGATCGCGACGATGGGTGTGAGGTCGTTGGCGGGGCGCGCTTGCAATTGCGCGCTGAGTCGGCGTACCGGGCGGGTCGCGCGCTGCACCACGACCACTGCCACCAAGGCGATTACAGCCAGCAGCAGGGCTTGCCGCCACAGTGTGTCGAACAAGATTTTTTGCGCCAGGGTTGTGCGCAGTTCCAGCGTTTCGGCTACTTGAATCACCGCCATGGCCCGGCCGCTGGAACTCACTACTGGTTGCAGCAACACGGCAACACGTACGTCGTCACCTTCAAAAACATCGTCGTAAAAATCGACCAAGGCTGCGTAAGCGGGCTTGGGCTTGATACGACCACGCCAAAACGGCAGCTGCGGAAAACCGGAGACCATTTCGCCGTTCAGGTTGGACACGCGGTAGAACAATCGACTTTGGTTGTCGGCTTCAAAAGCTTCCAGCGCGGCATAGGGCACGGTCACGCGAAGCTCGGACTGTTCGTCGTAGCCGCTGACGTCGAGTTGCTCGCCAATCGATTTGGCTGACGCCAGCAGCGTGCGGTCGTAAGCGGTGTTGACGGCGCTGAGCGCTTGTTGGTGAAGGCTGAAGGTGTTGACGATCACCAGCACGCCGACCGGCAACAAAATGCCCAGCAGCAGATAGCGCCGCAGGGAGCCCGGGCGTGCTGCGGTTTGTTCGGGCTTCATGCTCGATTCGCTCATGCGTTGACCTTCAGCAGGTAACCCAAGCCGCGCAGTGTGACCAAGGTGACGCCCGTGTGGAGCAATTTTTTGCGCAGCCGGTAGACCACGACTTCAACTGCTTCGTATTGCACGTTGGCTTCGCCCGGAAAAACCAATTCAAAGAGCCGCTCTTTGGCGACCGCTTGCCCGGGTTTGACAATGAGTCCGTGCAGCAGCGCCAGCTCGCGCGGGGTGAGTTCAAGGACTTGCTCGCGGTGGTAGATGGCGCCGCTTTCTTTGTCGTAGCGCAGGCCACCGACCCAGTTGGCATCAGTTGCGTCTGATTCATGGGTTCTGCCCGTTGCGCTGCCCGAGGGGGCGCGCCGGCGGCTCAGTGCGCGGAGTCTGGCTTCGAGTTCGTCTAGGTCAAAAGGCTTTGGCAGGTAGTCGTCGGCGCCGCAGTTGAGGCCGATGATTTTGTCGCCCACGGTGCCGCGCGCGGTCAGGATTAAAACCGGCGTGAGCAAGCCTTGGCGTCTGGCTTGTTCCAGAACTTGCAGCCCATCAAGGCCGGGCAAGCTGAGGTCAAGCACCACCACGTCAGGGTGGGTCAACGTCCATTGCGCCAGCGCCAGTCGGCCGTCGGCACAGCCGGTCACGGTCATGCCACGCCGGCTCAGGGCGCGTTGCAAGGCAGTTTGCATGGAGGCGTCGTCTTCGATCAGCAACAAATTCAGGGTCTGCGTCATGGGCTGGACATTAGCACTTTCCCCAATGCCTGCAGACAGCCGATTGACAGGAAGTTGGCGCATGATCGCTTGGTCAGTTATGAAAAATTATCAAAGGAGACTTCCCATGCGTCGCGACATGTTTCTGAAATCCCTGGCAGCGTTAGCCGCCGCCGGTTCTTTGCCTTTGTCGGCACTGGCCGCTGCCAATATCAAGATGATGATTCCCGCCAACCCGGGTGGTGGCTGGGACACCACCGGCCGCGCGCTGGGCAAAGCCTTGGTCGACTCAGGTGCTGCTTCTACCGTCATCTTCGAGAACAAAGGCGGCGCAGCGGGGGCTTTGGGCTTGGCTCAATTTGTCAACGGCAGCAAGGGCGATGCCAATGCGCTGATGGTCATGGGGGCTGTGATGCTCGGTGGCCAGATCACCGGCAAGCCGCCGGTCAGCTTGTCTCAGGCGACGCCGATTGCGCGCCTGACCAGCGAATACAACGTCTTTGTGCTGCCGGCCAACTCGCCGTTCAAGTCGATGGCAGAAGTCATTGCACAACTCAAGAAAGACCCAGGCAGCGTCAAGTGGGGCGGTGGTTCACGCGGTTCCACCGAGCACATTGCTGCGGCCATGATCGCCCGTGAAGTCGGCGTTGACCCGTCGAAGATCAACTACGTTGCCTTCAGGGGCGGCGGTGAAGCCACGGCCGCGATCTTGGGCGGCAACGTCACGGTGGGCGGCAGCGGCTACAGCGAGTTCGCCGAATACATCAATACCGGCAAGATGAAAGCGTTGGCCGTGACGTCGGACACCCGCCTCAAAGGCGTGGCCGTGCCGACGCTCAAGGAGCAGGGTATCAATGTGGTGATCGGCAATTGGCGTGGTGTTTATGGCGCGCCTGGCATCACACCTGCACAGCGTCAGGCACTGACCGAACTGGTGCTGAAGGCTGTCAAAACCAAGTCTTGGGCCGAGGCTTCTGAGAAAAACAATTGGACGCCAGCAGTGCTCTCCGGCCCGGCTTTCGAGAAGTTTGTGGACGATGACTTTGCTAGCCTGCGCGCGACGATGGTCAAGTCGGGAATGATCTGAGCCTGAGACGGCTTGGCGTTTTTTGACGCTTCATGACACTGCCCGGTGCTCGCAAGAGACCGGGCAGTTTGTTTGATTTTTATTGAGTGATGTTTGCTATGACTGCACCTAGTTCACCCTTCGCGTCTCCACCGTCCCCCTCGCATTTCCAGACCGTCATCGGCGTTGGTGTCATTTTGCTGGCGCTGGGCCTGGCCACGGGTGCTTTGAGTATTTCTTCTGAAGCAGGTTATGGCGGCGTCGGGCCTAACTTCTTGCCGTGGGTGGTGGCGCTGGCGCTGCTGCTGTGCGGCGGCTTCATGCTCTTTGAAGCGCGCACAGGCGGTTTTCGGGCGCTTGACGAGTCGCCAGGCGCAGACAAAGCTTATTGGCCCGGATTCGTTTGGGTCTCGGCCGGCTTGTTGGCCAACGCGTCGCTCATCACCAGCATTGGTTTTATCTTCAGTTGCACGCTGTGTTTTGTGCTGGCTGTGCAGGGCCTGCGTGGGGCTCAGGGCGACATGGACCGTCGCCCGGTGATGTGGCTCAAAGATGTCTTGATTGGCTTGGCAATTTCAGCGCCGGTCTACTGGACTTTCACCCAATTTTTGGCGATCAATTTGCCGGGTATCACCGGCACCGGCTGGCTCTGAGCACTGTTATGGATATTTTCAATCAACTGATGCAGGGCTTTGCCACTGCGGCCACACCGGTCAACCTGCTGTGGTGTTTTGTCGGCTGCGCGCTGGGCACCGCCATTGGCGTGTTGCCGGGCATTGGCCCTGCGGTGGCGGTGGCCATGCTGCTGCCGATCACAGCCAAGGTCGAAGCCACGGCGTCGATGATCTTTTTTGCCGGCATCTATTACGGCGCCATGTACGGCGGCTCAACCACCTCGATCTTGCTCAACACGCCGGGAGAAACCGCCAGCATGGTGACGGCGATGGAGGGCAACAAGATGGCCAAGAGCGGGCGCGCTGGCGCGGCGTTGGCCACTGCTGCGGTCGGTTCGTTTGTCGCCGGCACCATCGCCACTGTGCTGGTGACGCTGTTCGCGCCCGTGGTGGCGGAGTACGCTGTCAAACTCGGCCCGCCTGAATACTTCATGCTGATGCTGCTGGCTTTCACCACCGTGAGCGCGGTGCTTGGTAAGAGCACGGTGCGCGGTATGACGGCGCTCTTCGTGGGCCTGGCTGCCGGCCTGATTGGCATGGACCAAATCTCGGGGCAGGCGCGCTATACCGGCGGTGTGCCTGAACTGCTCGACGGCATTGAAATTGTGTTGGTGGCGGTCGGGCTGTTTGCAGTGGCCGAAGCTCTCTACGCCGTGCTTTACGAAGGCCGCGTGGCTGAGACGCAGAATAAGTTGAGCCGGGTCCACATGACGGCCCGCGACTGGCGCCGCTCATGGCCGGCGTGGTTGCGCGGAACCGCGATTGGTGCGCCGTTCGGCTGCATCCCGGCGGGCGGCACCGAGATCCCGACTTTCTTGAGTTACGCCACGGAAAAGAAGCTGGCCAAGGCCGACGTGAAAAACGAGTTTGGCAACCAAGGCGCGATTGAAGGCGTGGCTGGCCCTGAAGCGGCCAACAACGCGACCGTGACAGCAGCCATGATTCCGCTGCTCACGCTCGGCATTCCCACCTCCAACACCACGGCTATTTTGCTGGGTGCATTTCAAAACTACGGTATTCAACCCGGTCCGCAGTTGTTCACATCTTCATCGTCCTTGGTCTGGGCCTTGATTGCATCTCTCTACATCGGCAACGTGATGCTGCTGGTGTTGAACTTGCCGATGGTCGGGCTTTGGGTCAAGCTGCTCAAAATCCCCAAGCCATACTTGTATGCCGGCATTTTGATTTTTGCGACGGTCGGTGTTTACGGCATGCGGCAAAGCGCGTTTGATCTGTTCTTGCTTTACGCCATTGGCTTGTTGGGTGTGGTCATGCGGCGCTTTGATTTTCCGACTGCACCCGTGGTGGTCGGCATGATCTTGGGCCCGCTTGCCGAGGCCCAGCTGCGCAACGCCATGTCGATCGGCGAGGGCAGTGCCATGGTCTTTCTTGAGCGCCCGATGTCGCTGACGCTGGTCGGCGTGGTGCTGGCTGTGCTGGTGTTGCCGCGTTTGGCGAAGCGACTGACGGCGTCTAAATTAGCTTGATTTATCATCACACCGAAACTCCAAGAGTTCACTCGGCCGAGCAACAGCATGAATTTTTTGTTCAGACTTTGTCTCGCAAAATTTTTTCTTCTCGCCTGCCTGTTGGCCAGCGCGTCTGTCCCGGTTCGAGCGGAGGTGATTTCGGTTGCGCAAATCGACACAGGGTTCTTCATAAATTCCGCGCCGACACAGACCTTGTATTGGCAGGGCAAAGCCGCCAAAGCGTTGCTTGTTTTCATACCAGGCGGTGAAGGCTATATTGGTCTAAAGCCGGGCCAAACAGACCATCGCTATCAGTTCTATCAGATGCTGAAACGACTCACGAATCCCGCGTTCACAAGCGGGAAGTTTGACGTTGTGTTGCTGGACAGCCCCGCTGAGTTGTCGCCTAGGCAGCCGTACCCGACAGCCAGGGCCGGTTCAGACCACATGGTACGGATTGAATCTGTGGTCCGGTTTTACAAAGAGAAAACGGCGCTGCCGGTTTGGTTGATGGGTCACAGCAATGGCGGTATCAGCCTGACCGAGTTTGTGCTGTACTTGCAAAAAGGCGACAAGATGAGCCTCATCGCCGGCATCATTCCGAGCGGTGCGCGCTCTGAAACGTATTTCAAGCCACCCATGAACTTGCCTGTCTTGGTCTTGCATCATCAGCAAGACGCTTGCTCGCACACGCTACCCAAATCAGCGGCTGAAAATTTCGCGCAAGTCAAAGCCTTCAATACCGCCAGCACGGAACTGGTTTGGCTAACCTCAGGTGAGGCGGAGCCGAGAGACCCTTGCCGAAGTGGTTTTCACATGTACCGCGGCGCCAGTGACGAATCCGCCAAAGTCATTGATGTCTTCATGTCGAAGTTCTACAACTGAGGCAGACTCGTCGCTACGGCGGCTTAAGGGTCTTCAGGTTTTCGCGCCCAACGCCATCGCCTCAGCCCGGCTTTGTGCCAGCTCTGAAACGTCAGGTGCTTGCTGGGTTGGCCAGCCGCTCAATTGCTCCTCGCAAATGCTGGCCAAGGCGTCGGTCCATTCCGGGCTGTCGTTCAGGCAGCTGATGTAGTGGAAGGTTTCGCCGCCGGCGTGCATGAAGGCTTCGCGGGCTTCGTCGTTCATTTCTTCCAGCGTTTCCAAGCAGTCGCCGGTGAAGCCTGGGCACATCACATCGACCCGCTTGACGCCAGACTGCGCCATGGCGATGAGCGTTGGCTCGGTGTAGGGTTGCAGCCATTTGGCTTTGCCAAAGCGCGACTGAAACGTGACTTTGTAGTGGTCTTTGCTGAGGCCCAAAGCTTCGCCCAGCAGGCGCGCGGTTTTGTAGCATTCGCAGTGGTACGGGTCACCGAGTTCAAGCGTGCGTTGCGGCACACCGTGAAAGCTGAAGACCAATTGGTCGGCCTGACCGTGCGCGTCCCAGTGCGCCCGCACCTTGCTGGCGAGCGCTGCGATGTAGCCCGCGTCGTCGTGGTAATGGTTCAGAAAACGGAACTCGGGCAAGCGGCGCACCTTGGCGGCCCAGGTGTAAACCGCGTCAAACACGCTGGCCGTGGTGGTCGCGCTGTATTGCGGGTAGGCAGGAACTATGAGCACACGGGTGATGCCGAGTTCTTTGAGTTCTTCGAGTTGCGAGGCCATCGACGGGTTGCCGTAGCGCATGGCGTAGCGCACGGCCACATGGTGGCCACGGGCTTTCAAGGCAGCGCCTAGCATCTGGGCTTGCTTGTCAGTCCAGACCTTGAGTGGGGAGCCTTCGGCGGTCCAGATGCTGGCGTATTTGGC
>JBEDKR010000094.1:0-7044 GCA_041172005.1 Pseudomonadota bacterium | reverse complement strand
CGGGGTACAGACTGTACATCCGGTTCAGTGTGCGCAACAGTGTCGACTTGCCGCAACCTGATGGGCCGATAAAGGCGGTGACCTTGCGCTCAGCAATGTTCATGGTCACGTCTTTGAGGCCGCGAAAGTTACCGTAGTAAAAATTGAGGTTGCGCACCTCAAGGGCGTTTTTCAGTTCTGTGGTGGTTTCAGCCATTGACAGGTCCATTGTTCAAAATTGGTTGTGGGAAGCGAATGTTGGCGAGTGAAGTTGTGGTTCGCGTTTCATCGCGAATTAGCTGCGAATCTTGTCGCGGAAGAAGACTCGGGCCAGAATGTTGAGGAGCAGCACGGCCATCGTGACGATCAGTGCACCGCCCCAAGCCAGACGAATCCAGTTGTCGTAAGGACTCATGGCGAATTGATAGATCACGACTGGCAGGTTGGCCAATGGCGCGCCCATGTCGGTGCTGTAGAACTGGTTGTTCAAAGCGGTGAACAACAGCGGGGCTGTCTCACCGCTGATGCGGGCAACAGCCAGCAGCAAGCCAGTGATCACACCGCTTTTAGCGGCTCGCAACGTCACCATGGTGGAGACTTTCCAGCGCGGTGCACCCAGTGCAAATGCGGCTTCGCGCAGGCTGCCCGGCACAAGTCGCAACATGTTTTCGGTGGTTCGCATGACCACCGGCACCGCGATCAGTGACAAAGCCAAGCTGCCTGCGTAACCCGAAAAGTTACCTACGGTGGCCACGGCGATGGAGTACACAAACAAACCCAGCACGATCGATGGCGCTGACAGCATGATGTCGGTCACAAAGCGAGTGACTTCAGCCGTCTTGCTATGGTCGCCGTATTCGGTCAGGTAAATACCGGCCAGAATGCCCACCGGCGTTGACACCACGACCGCCAGCCCGACCATCATCAAGCTGCCGATGATGGCGTTGCGCAAGCCGCCGCCTTCTGAGCCAGGCGCTGGCGTGTCTTGAGTGAACATGTTCCAGTCGATGGCAGCCAGTCCGTTAGAAAAAAGCACGAACAAAATCCACAGCAACACCGCCAGACCCAAGGCCATGGCGCTCATGGACAGCACCAACCCTTGGGCGTTGGCCCAGCGACGTTGGCGGTAAAGTTTTTTATTCAGGTTGGTCATCATCTCAAACTCCTTTGGCTTTGTCGGCCCGGATGACCAAAATTTTGGCCATTGCCAGCACCACGAAGGTGATCACAAACAGCACAAAGGCGAGGGCAAACAAGGCTGCGATGTGAAATTCATCGGCTTCGCCAAATTCATTGGCCAAGGTCGACGCGATGGACGTGCCCGGAGAAAACAAGGATGTTGGCATGCGGTTGGCGTTGCCGATAACAAAGGTCACCGCCATGGTCTCGCCCAAGGCGCGCCCCAAGCCGAGCATGATGCCGCCAATCACGCCTTTTTGCGTGTACGGCAAAACAACTTTGCGAACCACTTCCCAAGTGGTGCAACCCAGGCCATAAGCGGATTCGCGCAGGATGGGCGGGGTGACTTCAAAGACGTCACGCATCACGGCTGCGATGAAGGGCAGCACCATAAAGGCCAGCACAATGCCGGCGGCCAAAATGCCCATACCGTTGGTGGCGCCACCAAACAAAAAACCCACCAGCGGCATGCCGCCCAGGACTTGTTGCAGAGGGACTTGAAGGTAGTCGGCGAACAAGGGCGCGAACACAAACAAGCCAAACATGCCGTAAATGATGGAGGGCACAGCGGCCAGCAATTCAATGGCGGTGCCCAGCGGGCGACGCAGCCAGACCGGGCAGGTTTCGGTCAAAAAGACCGCGATCCCAAAGGCCAGCGGCACGGCGATCAACATCGCAATACCGGCACTGGCCAAGGTGCCAACGATCGCAATCGCAGCACCAAATTCTTCGTTGACGATGTCCCACTCAACATACCAAAGGAAATGCACGCCAAACTTGTGCAGTGCCGGCCAAGCATTGATGAACAAGGAGGCAATAATGCCTGTCAGGGCAATCAGCACCAGCAGCGAAAAGCCCTGTGTGATGCGGTGAAAAAAGAAATCTTGGATGCGCTGGCGCTTGGCCATGGCGATCATGCTTTGGCTGCCTGTTTCGCTGCTTGAATTCAGGGGGCTGGATGGCAAAGTCATAGTGGCTTCCACACTCATTTGAATACCTTGGAGTTGTTCAGATATTGAATAAAAATCGCCGGCCTGTTGTTGACGGGCCGGCGGTTTTATCTGTTAACTCAGAATTACTTCTGAATTTGTGACCAGACTTTGGCGCGAATTTGTGCTGTCAGGGTGTCTGGCAGTGGAACGTAGTCAAGTTCGGCGGCCATTTTCTTGCCATTTTTGAATGACCAGTCAAAGAACTTCAAGGCTTCTGCGGCTGCAGCTTTGTCGGCGGGTTGCTTGTACATCAAGATGAACGAGGCCGTGCTGATGGGCCAGCTGGTAGCGCCCTTGGCATTCACCATTGAGACACCCATGCCTGGCACGCTGAACCAGTCCGCGCCTGCCGCAGCAGCTGCAAACGACTCGTCGTCCGGGCTGACGTATTTGCCATCAGCGTTTTGCAGTTGCATGAAGTTCATGCCGTTTTTCTTGACGTAAGCGTATTCCACGTAACCAACGGCACCTTTGATGCGGTTGACGTTGGCTGCAACACCTTCGTTGCCTTTGCCACCGACTGAAGAGATGGCTGGCCACTTGACCGCAGCACCTTTGCCAACTTTGTCGGACCAGTCTTTGCTGATGGATGTCAAGTAGTCGGTGAAGTTGAAGGTTGTGCCGGAACCGTCAGCACGGTGCACCACGGTGATGTTTTGGTCGGGCAGTTTTTTGCCAGGGTTCAAGGCCGCCAGCTTGGCGTCGTTCCATTTGACGATGGTGCCCAGATAGATATCAGCCAGCACAGGGCCAGTGATGCGCAACTCGCCTGGCTTGAAGCCGTCCAGGTTCAGGACGGGCACGGTGCCGCCAATGATGGCTGGGAATTGAACCATACCGTCGCGGTCCAGATCAGCGCCGCTGACAGGTGCGTCTGTTGCGCCGAAGGTCACGGTCTTGGCGCGGATTTGTTTCAGGCCACCGGAGGAGCCGATCGACTGGTAGTTCATGCCGATGCCGGTCACGGCTTTGTAGCCTTCAGCCCATTTGGCATAAATCGGGTAGGGGAATGTTGCGCCTGCGCCGGTCAGGTCAGCGGCCATGGCGGAGCTCATAGCGAAGCTGGCGAAAGCAGCTGCGGCCACTGTTTTGAGTAAGGTGCGTTTAGTGTTCATATAAGTCCCTTGGGTTGATGCGTGAAGAACAAGCTGAACTTTATGGCGTTAATGTGACAGAGGTGTGACAGCAGTATGTTGTCACACAATCTTGTTGCCGCTGTGAATTTTTGTGATTCAGTGTTTTATGGCTTGGAAAATGACGCACCTGCAGATGAGCTCGACGTTTGTCGTGTCGCCCGCCACAGCAACGCCAAAAAGCAGCACGCCACTGCCGCCAGCGCCAGCGTGGCGGCAGTCCAGAAGCTGACTGGGAGCTGGGATGCGGGCATGCCAGCGGTTCCGACATAAGCCAAGAAGTAGCCCCCCGTCAGGCCAAAGCCCCACAGCAACACGCCGTAAATTAACAGTGGCATGAGGGTGATGCGGTAGCAGCGCAGCAAAAAGGCGCAGACCGCTTGCAGCGAATCGGCCAGATGGTAAAGCGCTACCCAAGCCAACAGCGACGAGGCGGTGAGAACGACTTCTGGATTGAGCGAATACCAAGCTGGAATCTGCTGGCTCAGCAGCCACAGCAGCAAAGCCAGCGCCGAGGCACTCAGCGCGGACAGGCTCAACGCCAAGCCGACCACCCGCCGGGCCTTGTCTGGATCGCCCGCGCCAATCCAGAACGACACGCGGGCGCTGCAAGCGATCGCCAGCGACAGCGGCACCATGTACAGCACCGCAGCCATGCTGGCGGCAATCTGGTGACTGGCTGCTGCCACGGTACCCAGCCGGGCAATGAACAGCGCCATCAGGGTGAAGGAGGTGACTTCCACCATGTAAGCCAGACCGGCCGGCAGGCCAAGTCGCGCAAAACTCCTGATCTGTCGCCAATCGGGCTTTTCCATGCGCGCCCAGATGCGGTAGGGTAGGTAAAGAGCGTTGGTGCGCAGCAGGATCAGGGCCAGCAGCAGCAACAGGTAATTGACGACCAGCGTGGCCCAAGCGCAGCCAACCGCGCCCATAGCGTCTAGACCGCCGCCGCCAGCGACGAACCAGATCGAGAGCGGAATTTTCACGACCAGTGCGCCGATTTGCAGCCAAGTGATCAGCACCGGTTTGCCAAGCGCCTGATTCAGCGTACTGAACAATCGGAACAGCAACGCCGGCACAAAGGCGAAGGCCAGCACCGCCAGATACGCTTGAACCTCGCCCTGCATGGACGTCGGAATCTTGGCCCAGTGCAGCAGCGGCCCCGGAAACAACAGCGCGCCAATGCCAGCTAGGCTGATGAGGCCGCACAAATACAGGCTTTGCCGAATTGACTGGCCGACTGCGAGGTGACGTTTAGCGCCGCGCATTTCAGCCCAAATCGGCAGCAGCGCTTGAATAATGCCAATCAGGCCGACATAAACGCTGATGTAAATGGCCGAGCCGACCGACAAGGCGGCCAGTGCGGTGTCGCTGTAGCGGCCGGCGATCACGGTGTCCGCAACACCAAAAGCCATGATGGCGAGCTGCCCCACCAGCACGGTGCTGGCGTGCTTGCCAATGAGCTTGAGTTCTTTCACCGGCGCAAAATCACTTCGGCGGCGTGGCTGCCGAAGGCTTGAAGCGGCGGTACACCACCACGTTTTCGCTGCGGTCGGCCGGACGCCGGACCATGATCATTCGCTCCCATTCTGCGCGGTTGACCGTTTGCCACATGGTTGACAACGACTTCGTGTCGACCAGCAGATACGGGCAACTGGTTTCTGGCCCGGTGGGGCGCAGGTTCAGTTTTTGGTGGTAACGAAGGGCTGCAATTTGGGCGGTGTTCAGGCCCAGCACTTCAACGCAAGCTTGCCTGTTGACCTGCCACGCGACCTGCCTTGTCATGGACTCGTAGCTGCGGGAGAAGTCCAGCAAGGGCAGCCAGAGCGTCATCAGCAGCAGCCAGCACAGCGTGGTACCGCCGGCGGGCAAGATCAATGACTTCCAGATAGCCGCGCGCTGCTGACCGGCACGCCATTTCACCAGCCAAGCCCAAGCCAGCGTGGCCAGCAAGGCCAAGCCAAATGCCAGCGCTGAGAAGCTCGGTTCAAAGCCGGGCGCCAGCTTGGCCACGTTGGCGGCAGGTTGTTGGGGCACACCCGTCTGCATGGCGACCCAAATAACCCAAATGACGATGGCACAAGAGGTGAAAAAAAGCAGCGTGAACCAGTCGATCAGCGACGTGACGCTGCGCCTGAGGGTTGGCAGGGCAAAAGCGGCGAGCGTGGCCAGTGGCGGCAGGCTCAGCAGCAAGCTGCGGTCGGAGGCGCCTGTCAGTAGCGTGGTGCCGATGGCCACTGCGGCAAACCACAAGGGCAGGGCAACATGGCGGCTGGTCAACTGGCGGCGCCAGCGGTACAGCGTCCACAAGGCCAGCGGCCAAGCCGGCCACGGAAACCACAGCAGCAAACGAATGATGCTGCCCCACTCTTTGTGCGCTTCAGACTGGCTGAGCGCGGCGACGTCAATACGCCAAGCCCAAAGACCGAGGACATAGGCCAGCAGCGCCGTCGCCAAGGTGGCGCCTAGCATCAGCAGCATCCAGCCGCGTGTGTCGGGTTGCTCGTTGGACTCTCCGCCCCAGCGGCGATGCGCCCACTCCACCAGCACGCTGCCGATACCGAGCAGGGCGGCGACGGTGGGTGCACCGCTCAGCGCGAGTCCTGCCATGCCGAGCACAAAGGCTGAGCCAGGGCCAAACACCTGCCAAGGACTGCGGTAAGGGCTGGCGGCCACGCTGTAAAACATCAGCGTCATGAAGCCGAGTTGGGCCATGGCTGGGGTCGTTTCGTGGGACAACTGAGCCAAACCCAAGCACGCCAGCAGGGCCAGCAGGCCGGCATCGGCCATGGCCCGGGCGTAATCTGCCGGGCTGGCTTCGCCACCAAAAGCAAAGGCCACCGGCTGGGCCTGCGGACTGCGGGCCAAGTAATACACCGAGTACCAAGTGGCCGCCAGCGTCAAGGCCAGCAAGCCAATATAAGGCAGGCGCGCAGCCAGGGCCGGATCCAAAAAAGGCATCAGCTTGATAGCCAATGCGCCTATCCAGTAAGGCAGCAGGCCGTCAAAGTCGACGGTGAAGCCCATGAGGTTGGGATGCAGCCAGTCCCTGCCGGTGGCGGCCATTTGCTGCATGACACCAAAGGCCGAGATATCCGCGTTCTTCCATGGGCCGCGCCCGATCAGTCCCGGCAACACGTAAGCCACGCAAAAAAGCAGCAGCGCAAGGCGCGGCAGTCTGCGCACGGCAGATTGGGCAATGAGGGCGGGGGACGGCTGGTTCAAGGTACTGTCGGCTAGAAAAAGTGGTGTGTCAGCAAGGCCTCAATCATGAGGGAAATCCTGAGTTTCAGGACGAAAAAAAAGCAGCCTGAAGTTCAGGCTGCTTTTTGCATCGGCTTGAAACGATTCGCAGTTTACTTGGCGGCAGTTTTGCCGAAGCGGTTACGAAAGCGCTCAACACGACCACCCATGTTGTCCACGGATTTTTGCGTGCCGGTGTAAAACGGGTGCGATTCGCTGGAAGTGTCCAGCTTGTACAAAGGCAATTCGCGGCCGTCGTCCATCTTCACCATTTCTTTGGTGTTGACGCATGAGCGGGTGACAAACTTGAAATTGTTTGACAAGTCCACGAAGCAAACTTCGCGGTAATTAGGGTGAATGCCGTCTTTCATGATCTTCCTTATTCGTTGCGGTAGCCACCCAAGCCAGTCTTGGACACTTTCCGCTAAGCCACACATTATGGCATTAAAAAGCGTGGGGACTAGCCACCGCGTCGCATCATGTCAAAGAACTCGTGGTTGTTCTTGGTGGCCTTCATG
>JBEDKR010000093.1:0-7109 GCA_041172005.1 Pseudomonadota bacterium | reverse complement strand
ACCACGTAGTTGCCGCCAATGACGATATGACCGAAAGCCGCCACCACTTTGCCGGCCGCTTCTTCGCCTTCGTGGCCGTTGACCAAAACCACCCGGGTTGACGCGACGTTGAGGCCCAAGCGCAACATGGTTGCAAACAACAACACCGACGGAAAGGATGAAAACTCCAGCGGCTTGCGGGTGCCGATGGCGATCATGATGATCAGCAGGCTGGTGGCAATATTGAAGGTGAACAGAATGTCCAGCAGCCATGGCGGAAATGGCAACACCAACATCGCCGTGATCAGCAGCACCAGCGCGGGAATACCCAGCCCTTTGATGCTGAAGCCGTTCAGGCTCTGTCGAATACTTGACAGGGTCAATGTGTTCATGGGGGCAAATAGTCTTTAAAAGCGTGAAAACTGAGTTTGGTGGTCTTACTCTGCAAAGTCTGTGCCATGCAAAGTCGACAGGCGGACGGTCTTTTGGGGGTGTCGTCAGAGCGGCAAGACCTGTCCGGTCACGCTTTTTGCTGTGTAGTTGTCAGCCCGATAACCGGTGGACCTGATTACCCAAGCTCCTCACGCCAAAAAACATGGACGCAAACCTTTCTTCCTCATCCCTCAATGCCTCTGTCGGCGTGGTCACGCCGACTGCAACAGCGGCTGTCGCGCCAGGGGCTGCGCTGCGCGGCGCTGACTTTGCGAACCTGCTCGGCAGCATGTTGGCCAACCCACAGCGGCAAGGTCTTGCCGCTGTGGGCTTGGCGGAAGCTGGTTTGCAGGCAGTTCCGTTGGGGCCACAGATCGAGTTGATCACGGCTGCGAAGCCTGTCCCTGACACCGGCAGCCTGATGGCGTTTGCCAGATCTCAAGGGCTTGACGAAAGCACCCTGGCCGCCTTGTTTGGCGACATGGCTGCGCCGGCCCCTGCGGGGGTGAGCGGCTTGAGTGCCACGGCAGCAACCGTTGGGCCGGGTTATTTTTTGGGCGGGCAGGGTGCTTTGAGCCAGACGCCTGTAACCCCTGAGGAAGCCCAGTTGCTGTCGGTGCCTGACATGAGCATCGGTCAGCTGTCCTTGCAGGCACCTGTTGTCGCGGCCTATTTCATGCCGAGTCAAATGGCCTTGAATCAGCCGCAGCTACAGCAGCAACCAACTGCTGTTTCAGACATGACCGGGCCTGCATTGCTGACGGACAGCCGTTTCTTGTCGACAGCAGTGTCCGCGGTCCAACTGCCACCCCCAGTTCCGGCGGGCTTGCCTTTGACGTCTGGACTGGCCGCTGTAGCCGCGACAGACTTGGCTTGGCAGATCATCAAAACACCGGTTCAGGCGCCGCTGACGGACGCTGCGGCAGTGGGTGAGGTCACACCAATCAGCGTTGAAGATGCGATGAAGGACGCGCTGCGTGTTCAGTTGTTGCTGCCGCGTGAAGCCGTGACAGCGCTGACGCGCCGGCTGGCCACGATGTCCGGTAATGGCCAGGCGCAGGTCTGGGGCAACCTCACCGCCAGCGCCACCGCCAGCCAAACCCAATTGGACATGCGCGAGTTTTTCACACCTGTCGGCATGCTGCTTGAGCCGACGGCTGCAGCGGATGCCGCGGATGCCTTGCAGGCCACCGAGGCAGACACCGACAGCGTCACCACCCTGCCGATGGACGGCAGTCGCAAGGCGTCCGGCTCTTTGGCCTTGACGCCTGAAGTCGTGCCAAGCCAGGCCGGTCAACGCGCCGAGCATTACCAACAGTTGGCGGATCGTCTGGGTCAGGCGCTGGCACAGCGGCTGCAGGCGCAAATCGAGCGCGGCGAATGGAAGATGCAGATGCGCATGGACCCGGCCAGTCTGGGCCGGATTGACCTTGAGCTCGAAATGCGCGCCGGCGGTCTGGATGCCATTTTCAGATCTGACAACCCGCTCACCCGTGAATTGATCGCGCAAGGCCTGCCCAAGCTGCGCGACAGCTTGTCGCAATCAGGCACGGCAGTTGCTAATGTCTGGGTGAATGGAGATTCTGCGCGTCAATCTGGCGGAAATCCGACACCTTCCCAAACGCCTCGCAGCAGTCCGCAAAACCAAAGCGATGCAGACGGCGGATCGGGCCAGTCGCTAGCCGGGACAGTCCCGGCAGGCGGTGTTCGCCAAGGTGGTTCAAGTAGCGCGTTAGACGTGCTGGCTTGAGCAGGGGCAGAAATTTATCGAATCGTTTAAACGAGGTGTCACATGGTTGAAGAAGTTGTTGTCGAAGCAGAACCGAAGGCCAAGAAGCCTATTCTCTTGATCGTCGGGGGCATCGTTGTCTTGCTCTTGTTGGTGGTCGGAGCCGTGGTTGGGACGCTGTTTGCGACCGGGTTCTTCAAACCCAAGCCCGTGCTGACGGCGGAACAAATGTTGGAGGCTGATGCACATGGCGCGGCGCCCGCCGACAGCCATGGCGGCGCGCAAAAGGCTGACGGTAAAAAAGATGGCAAAGACGCCGGCCCAACCAAACAAACCAAAAAGTCGCCAGAGCTCACCCGCTTTGACTACAGCTACATGCAACTTGAGCGCGATTTCCTGGTCAATTTGGCTGGTTCGCGCAAAGTCATGTCGGTTCAGGTGGCGATCATGACGCGCTATGACCAGCGCGTGATTGACAACGTCAAAAAGCACGAATTTGCGTTGCGCTCGGTGATCATGGATGTCATGCGGCAAACCGTTGACTCGGATCTGAACAAGCCTGAGTTCCGCAAAGAGTTGGCCGTCGGTATTCGCGATGTGATGAACACCTTGCTTGAAAAATACGAAGATTTTGGCGGTATTGAAGACGTCTATTTCACTTCATTCATCGTCCAGTAACGCGCGTTTTTTGAATAGACCATGGCCACCAATTTGCTGACCCCCGAAGAGCTTTCGGCACTCGCCGAAGGTGTCAACGACGGCACCATTCCAGTCGACACCGGCTACAACACGTCGGCCCGCGTCAGAAAGCACGACCTCGCCAGCGAGGACAGCAGTTTGGGCGTCAACGTCGCCTCCATCGACATGATCAACGAGCGCTTTGTGCGCTTGTTTCGTCTGGGTTTGCTGGAAATGCTGCGCAGCAGTCCGCGCGTCAACCCGACGCATGTGCAGATTGTTCGCTTCGGGGACTACCTCAAAGACCTGCGCGCGCCGCTGTCGGTCAACGTCGTGCGCATGAACCCGCTGCGCGGTTATTCCATCGTGGTGATTGACCCGGTGGTGGTCTTCAGTTCGTTGGACAGTTTTTTTGGCGGCTTTGGCCGGGGTGTTGGCCAGCTGCCATCAAGTCGGCCGTTCACCCCGACAGAAACCCGCATCATCAACATGATTCTGGATGTTTTCTTTCGCTCGCTGAAAGAAGCTTGGTCGCCTTTGATCGAGATCGACTTCGAATTGGTCAGCTCAGAGATCAATCCGCAGTTTGCTCAAATTGCCGACGAAAACGACCTCGTCATCTTGACCCGGTTTGAAACTGAAAGCGGCCCGCAAACCCAAGGTTTCATTGACCTTGTCTACCCGTACTCATCGCTCAAGCCTGTGCGTGACCTGCTGCGCAGCCGGGTTCAAACCGGTGACGGCAACGAAGAATCAGACAACCAGTGGCGCGACGACTTGGGCAACGCTGTGGACAGCGCCAGCTTAGAGATGCGTGTGCTGCTCGGGTCTTTTGAAGGCAGCTTCAAGACCATCGAAAACATGCAGGCCGGCGACGTTTTGTATTTCAAAAAACCCGAACTGGCCCGCCTGCTGATCAATGAAGTTCCCGCCTTTGACGTGCAAGTCGGGGCGCTTGGCACCCAGACCGCCGTGCAAATTGACCGCGCCGTGATCCCCGGCATGCAATGACCTTCAGGAACCCGACATGACTGACAACACCCTCGAGAAATCCGCTGTGAGCAGCGGCACCAATGCATCCCAGATCAACCCTGACGTTTTGCAAAACATCACTGTCACGCTGTCTGTGGAAGTTGGCCGCGCCATGATCAAGATTCGCGACTTGATGCGCCTGACGCAGGGCAGTGTGGTCGAGCTAGACCACATCGCTGGTGAGCCGCTGGACCTGTTGGTCAACAAAACCGTCGTCGCCCAAGGCGAGGTGGTGCTGGTCAATGACCGTTACGGCATTCGCCTGACGCGTGTCGTGCCTGCCTCTGAACGCATGAAGAATCTCTGACCATGGCGACTGGACTCTCTGGCATAGACATGCTCCGTTTTGCAGGCAGCTTGGTGCTGGTGCTGTGCCTGTTGGGCGGCTTGTTGTGGGGCCTCAAGCGCATGCAAGCAGGTGTGCGGCTCAGCGGTGGTGCGCGGCAATTGCAGGTGATTGAAGCGGTCAGTGTCGGGCCGCGTCAAAAAATAGCCTTGGTGCGTGTCGGTGGTCGTGACGTGTTGGTCGGTGTGTCGCCGACCCAACTGACGGCCTTGGGCAGCTGGCCTTCTGCCGCCATGGATGATTCGGAGTTGGTTGATGTCTCGTAATGTGTGGCGCCATGTGGGCGTTTTTCTGCTGCTGGTGTTACCGCTGGCTGCCTGGTCGCAAGGCTTGCCGCTGCTGAATGTGACGGGCGGTGGCGCCAAAGGCACGCAATACAGCTTGACGCTGCAACTGCTGGCCTTGATGACCACCTTGACGGTGCTGCCGTCGTTGCTGTTGATGATGACTTCGTTTGTGCGCATCATCATCGTCATGTCGCTGTTGCGCCAAGCGCTGGGGACTGGCCAAACACCGCCGAACACCGTGTTGGTGGGCCTGTCGCTTTTCTTGACGCTGTTCATCATGCAGCCGGTTCTGACCGACGTTTACCAAAACGCTTTGGCGCCGTACCTGCAAAGTGGTTTGGATTTTGACAAGGCGCTGGCCGCTGCCGAGGCGCCAATCCGCAAGTTCATGATGGCGCAGACCCGCGGCGACGACATCGCGCTGTTCATGCAGATCGCCCGCAAAGGCGAGCCGCTGAGCCCAGAGACGGTGCCCTTCACGACGCTGGTGCCGGCCTTCATCACGTCTGAGCTGAAAAGCGCTTTCACGATTGGATTTTTGATCTACATCCCGTTCGTGGTGATCGATTTGATTGTTGCCAGTGTGCTGATGTCGATGGGCATGATGATGTTGTCGCCGATGATGATTTCTATGCCTTTCAAGCTGATGCTGTTTGTGCTGGTCGATGGTTGGGGGCTGATCATGGGATCACTCGCCGCCAGTTTTGTCACTACCTGAGGACCCCGTCACATGGACGCTTCTACCGTTGTTGAACTGGGCACGCAAGCCCTCTGGATGACCGTGCTGATCTCGGCACCGCTGCTCGGCATGGCGCTGGCGGTCGGCTTGGTGATCGGCATCATTCAGGCGGCGACGTCTGTCAACGAAGCCACCCTGAGTTTCATCCCAAAGCTGGCCGCCATGGCACTGACGCTGGCCATGGTGGGCGGTTGGCAGATCGCCATGATGGTCGACTACACGCGCGGCATCTTTTTGCGCATCCCGACACTGTTCGTCTGAGCATGAACGTCGCAGCCGTCGATATCGTCGAACGCTTTTATGCGTTCTTGTGGCCGATGCTGCGGATCTCGGCGTTGCTGTTGGCGGCGCCCGTTTTTTCATTGTCAGCAGTGACGGTGCGCATCCGTGTCTTGCTGGCGCTGGCGCTCTCAGTGATGGTTTATCCGATGTTTGACTGGCCGGTGATCGACCCGCTGTCGGCACCCGGTCTGCTGGAGATTCTCAATCAGTTGGTGATTGGTGTTTTCATGGGTTTGATGCTGCAAATCGTCACGGCTGCAGTGGTGGTGGCCGGGCAGGCGGTGTCTAACGCGATGGGTTTGTCGATGGCCAGTTTGATTGACCCGAACTTGGGCAACGTGCCTGTCATCGCTCAATTTTTACTGATTTTGTCGACGCTTATTTTTGTCAGCCTAGGTGGTCATGCCATGCTGCTGGCGCTGGTGATTGAAAGCTTTGCCAGCTTGCCGGTTGGACGTTCCTTGATCGATCAAATCGCCTATGGGCAGTTGGTCAGCTGGAGCTCGATGATGTTTTTGGGTGCTGTGCTGACCGCCTTGCCGGTGATGGTGACGCTGTTGTTCATCAGCGTCGGCTTGGGCGTGGTGACGCGTGCGGCCCCGAGCTTGAATATTTTTTCCGTCGGTTTGCCTGCCACCATCGTCGCCGGATTCTTCGTCTTGATTGTTTCTTTGGGCAGCATTGGCGCCCGTATCCAGTGGCTCTGGCTGCAAGGGCTGTCGCAGATTCGCGTGCTGGCGGGCATCCCTTGATGTTTTTTATTAACTTGATGCAGCTCAAACCTTATGTCTGAAAGCGGTTCAGAAAAGACCGAAGAACCCACAGCGCGGCGGATCAAACGCGCGCGTGACGACGGCCAAGTTGCGCGTTCAACGGAGCTGCCTGCCGCTGCCGTGATGATCGCGGCGGTGCTGACCATCTTGATGATGGGTGGTGTCTGGGCATCGCGTCTGGGCGACATGCTGGTGGCGAGTTTCACCTTTGACCGCAAGACTTTGGATACGCCGAGTCTGTTGCCCGCGACCTTTGCCACCCAGCTGCTGGATGCTTTACTGTTGTTGCTGCCGGTGTTGGCTGTCACCGCAGTGGTGGCGATTTTGGCGTCGGGGGTTACCGGTGGCTATCACTTCTCTATGGGCGCCGTTGCGCCGAAGTTTTCCAAGCTCAGCCCGGCCGAAGGTTTCAAACGCATGTTTGGCTCGCGTGCTGCCGTGGAACTGCTCAAGTCCCTGGCCAAATTCTCACTGGTGGCTGGCGTGTTGTGGGCGCTTGTCGAGCGCCACATGGTGGAGTTGATTCACTTGGGCAGCATGGACTTGCAGCCGGCATTGGCCGCCGCCGGCAGCTTGATCACGCATGCGGCGCTGTGGCTCACGCTCAGCTTGGTGTTGATTGCCTTGATCGATGCGCCTTACCAAAAATGGTCTTACATCAAGCGTTTGCGCATGACCAAGCAAGAGATCAAAGACGAGATGAAGGACATGGAAGGCCGGCCTGAGGTGAAGCAGCAGATCAGGCGCCGTCAGCGTGAAATGGCCAACGGCCGGATGATGCAAAAGGTCAAAGACGCTGACGTCGTGATCACCAACCCCGAACACTTTGCGA
>JBEDKR010000092.1:0-7198 GCA_041172005.1 Pseudomonadota bacterium | reverse complement strand
CCGCGTTAGGTGAATTCACCGCGCACGCCTTCAAAGACAACATCACGCAAGGGGTTCATTTGGCCTTGCTCAAAGGGCAGTGGACGGCCGACGACACAGTGTTGGCGCGGGTGCATGAACCGCTGTCTGTGTTGGATGCTCTTGAGGTGGGACGAACCATGCATTCATGGAGTTTGGATGCAGCCCTACAGCGCATCAGCACCCAAGGCCAAGGCGTGATGGTGTTGCTCAACTGTGGTGAAAGCGCCGACCAGTTGCTGAGTCAGTTCGACGGCAGTGCGCGATCCAGTCACGGCCCAGAACAAGGCCGTATTGACTTGCGAAACTACGGCATTGGCGCACAAATTTTGCGTGACTGTGGCGTCCAAAAAATGCATTTGATGGGCAGTCCGCGGCGAATGCCTAGCATGACCGGTTACGGTCTTGAAGTGGTGAGCTACCTCAGCCCTTGAGGCCTCTCCGCGCATGGATTGCTGTGGTTCGGTGTGCCTGCGTCAGTCAGGATGTCATCCTATGATGCGGAGCTGCTGAAAATGCACCCTCGATTTCATAATAGTTGGAGATACCCCATGAAGCCTCTCATTTCAAGACGCCATCTGTCTCAACTCGCCGCCACGCTGAGCCTTGGCGCGCTGGGTGCCTTGGCCTTGCCTGCCGCCGCGCAAAACTGGCCCGACAAGCCTGTGCGCATGATCGTTCCGGCCCCGGCTGGCAGTTCGCTGGACGTGATTGTGCGCAGCTTGGGCGAGACGCTGAAGGTTCGCTGGGGTCAGCCGCTGATTGTTGAGAACAAACCGGGTGCTGGCGGCACCATTGGCATGGACGCCGTGGCCAAAGCGGCGCCAGACGGCTACACCTTGGGCATCGGCTTCAATGGTCCGATTGCCTTCGCTCCGTTCATGTTCAAAAAGCTGCCTTACGACCCGGCCAAGGACTTGCTTCCGATCATCTTGACGACTTCCCAGCCCAACGTGCTGGCGGTGCCAGCCAATCACCCGGCCAACAACTTGCGCGAGTTTTTGGCTTGGGCTAAGTCTCAGGGCAACAAGGTCAGCTACGCCTCTGTCGGCTTGGGCAGTTCTTCGCACCTGTCGATGGAGTTGCTGAAAACCACAGCCGGTTTTGAGGCCACGCATGTGCCTTTCAATGGATCACCACCCGCAGCACTGTCTGTTGCGCAAGGTGAAACCCAAGCCCTGATGACGGTGGAGCCTGCCTTGCTGGCGCTGGTGCAAGGTGGTCGCCTGAAGTTGCTGGCTGTGACCAGCCCGCAACGCTTGGCTGCTCGCCCTGAATTGCCCACGGTGGCCGAAGCCGGATTCCCCGGTTTTGACGCACTGGCTTGGAACGGTCTGTTTGCGCCCGCAGGCACCAAGGCTGACGTTGTCAACCGCATCAACGCCGATGTGAACGCCGCCATGGCCGACCCTGCTTTTCGTCAGACCATGGCCAAGCAGGGTCTCATCATTGGCGGTGGTACAGCGGCGTCATTCAAGTCATTCATTGACAGCGAATCGCGTAAGTGGGGCGGCATCATCACCAAGGCTGGGATCAAGCTAGATTGAGTGAGCGCCGTGTTGCGCGCCGGCAAAAAAACTCAGTGCGTCGCAATCCAAATTTCGTTGCGGCGCATGAACCATGGCACGTAAGGGGCGTCGTATCGGGCGTAGACCGGAGTGCCTAAGGGTTCGAGCTGATTTGACGCCATCAGCGCTTTCAACTTGGCGAGGTGTTTTTCGTAGTTGTCCTCAGTCCAAAAGCCGCTGTATCGGATCACGGCATAGCGAGCACCCGGAACCTGTGTCAGCCGGACGCTTTGATCCAAGGGTTCGGGCAGCGTGTCGAGGGTGTAAGCCGCGGGCATTTTGAATTGAATAACGAAGCCAGCCTCGGCTGCCTTTTGTGTCACGGGCGCTGTCATGGCGATTTTTTGCTGTGTTGGCGTCTGCGTGACCGGCGCCGTCATGTCGATTTTCCGCTCACCTTTGTTCTTCCCAAAAATATAGGCAGCCAGCAGGCGAAAGCCTTGGCTGCCGGCATCCGCAGCGGGACCCGGCACAGTCACTTCTGCCACCAAATAAGGGGCATATTCTCGCAGCTCAAAGTCCTTGTACTGACGAGCGACGGTGAAAGATGGCTCTTCAATAGCGTGCACATGAGTCCCTGAAAAGAGGATGCTGAGCAGCACCAAAAAAGGCAGAAAAATCTTTTTCATGGCGACTATTTTGGCATGTGCAAATGAATATTTTTGCCTTGACAATTTGTTCGCTTAAGCTGGACTGCGCTAGACCAGATGGATCGGCAGGCAGAGTTCATAGCCAACGCCCCAAACTGATTTGATTGCGGCCTCATCGCCTTCTAATTGCACCGTTTTGAATTTCTTGCGCAAGCGGGCCACCAATTCTTCGAGAGCGTGTTTACTCAACAAGTCATCGGTGTCGTCATTGCCGTAGAGGTCGCACAACACCCCAGAAGACAAGGTGTTGTCTTTGGCTTGAATCAAGGCGACCAACAGCGATTTTTCACGGTGTGTCAGCCTGAGTTTTTGCCCCGGTTGTGGACCCAGCAAGGTACGGTCGCGCAAGTTCAACGCCCATTCATCCTTGGTGATGATTTTTTTGACCCGGCGCCCCAAGCTCATGAGCACCAACACCAGTTCATCGGGTGCGATAGGTTTGGTCAGGTAGATGTCGGCGCCACCGTCTTGGTAACCAGAGATCCGGTCTTGCAGCGCGACCCGCGCCGTCATGATCACAATGCCTGCAGCGGGCAGTGTCTGCCTGAGCCGCTTGCACAGGCTCAAGCCGCTTTCGCCGGGCAGGTTCAGGTCGATGATGAACAGGTCAACCGCTTCCCTTGCCAACAAGTCATCCAAGGCCGTCGCGCTGTTGACTGCATGCACGACAAAGCCTGTGGCCGACAAGTGAATGACGATTTCTTCTCGCAGCAAACGATCATCTTCGACCAAGGCAACGACCAGCGCTGGTGAGGCGTCTTTGGTTTTGAGCGGGTTTAACTTGATCAATTGGGAATCCTGACGGTAAAAATAACGCGCTGATTTTCTTTGCGGTAAAGCACGTGGGCGCCAATTTTTTGTGAAGCAGACAGCACCAAACTCAAACCAATTCCCATGCCGGGTTGATTTTGCACACTGGGGTGTCGGTAATAGCGCTCGAACAAACGCGATTCATCGGGTTCTTGGTTGTCAGCGACCGCGTTGCTGATCTCAAAGCACGTGGTGTTAGCGTCAGCTTGCGTACTGATGCTGACGGTTATTTTTTCTTCAACTGCCGCGTATTTGTGCGCATTGTTCAAGAGGTTTTCCAATATCACGATGAGCATTTGCCGGTCAGCTTTGAAAGCGGCACCTTCTTGGACGAAGATTTCGAATCGATTGATGGCTGGATATTCTTGGATCAGTTCTTGAATAAATTCACTGGCAGGAATCGATACGGGGTGCTCTACGACGCCTGTGCGCTCGATCTTGTTGGAGCGTGCCACGTGTTCAATCAATTCATCCATGCGGTTCACCGACGCATCAATGCGCTGAATGCGTTGCCGTGAATCGCCTTCGTCACTGACCTGGCGCTTGAGAGAAGCCAGCGCAAAGCGGATGGTGCCCAACGGATTTTTCAGTTCGTGCGTCAGCATGTCGATCAGCGCCCGCCGTTCGCTGAGTTTTTCTTCATTGGCTCGCGCTTGTTCTGAACTTGAACGCAGTGCTCCCAGTTCTGCCAATTTGGCGGCATTGCTAAAGCGCTGCTCGCTCAGAACTATCACAAATACGATCAATCCGAAAATCACGCCATTGAGTCGCCAGTCATTTCCGCTATGGAAGAAGCCAACGGGGCCAGCGATCGACATATTTGAAAAAACGAACAAGGACCCCATAGCGATCAGCACAATGTTGACGCTATAACAAAAAACATAAAGATGGCGTCGCGCTTGGGACAGATTCACGGTTGAAAAAAGGCCGTGAATTTGTATAAGTGGGTTGATGAAGAACAGACAGAAATTGAGTTTGCTGGCGATCTGGACATGCCCTGAAAAAATCAAACCTAGGTTGACGATGCAGAGCGCAAGCATCGCGAGGATCATTTTTTTGTAAGCGCGCGAAGGCCGGTGTGACGCCAGCAGTGCCCAGCCCAGCAGGGCGGTCATCCCCACCCTGACGCAAAAAATACTGATGCTAATTCTGTCCATGCTATCTGCCTGCAACCCTGGCAGAAGGAGGGCCAGTTGGCCAGTGTTGGCGACCACAAAAAGGACGACTGTCAACTGAAAGACGCTGTACGTCAGCAGCAGGATTGAGCGTTCGAACGCGAGTAAAGCCAAACCTAGGACAAGCAAGACGACTGCAAGCGTCGTTGAAAAAGTGATTTGGCTAACTCGCTTGGCGACAACCGCCGTCAAGGCGTCTGTGCGCAAGACATCAACTTCAACGAGCATCACATTTTGAGTGGTCACTCTCAAATAAATGGGCTTGTTGGTCGCCCTGGCTTGGCTCAAGACAAAACAGTGGTGGTCGTCAGGGCATATATTGGATTTATCTGCTTGCTGGTCGCCGCCAACTTGCCTTGTCCACTGGCCGGCGACGAACTCATAAACCTCAATGCGGTCCAGAGCATAGGGTCCGACACGGAGAATGAGTGGGTTTTTCGCGTCGACAAAATCGGCGACGACGGTTTTTGAAGGGGTTAGCGTCAGCTCAACCCAGACCGGATCAGACTGAAACCCTAGGCGCAAAGGGCCAGCATAGTGACTGAAGTGGCGCGTGCCAATGGTGTCTATCGACACTTCTGCCGCCACATCGAGGTGATACGCCTGTGAGACTGAATAGCTCAGCTCTGCCGCATAAGCGGGCATTTGGAAAAGCGTGACAAGCCATAAAAAAACCAGACGCAGCATAAATTCAAGCCCGGCCAACGCAGTGTGCGTTCTTGAAACCAGTGGGCAGGAATTTATCACCTGTAGCGTTGAAAACAGAGAGGAATTGTGAGTTTGTGCGGGGATTTGTGGTCGTTGGCGGAACTCGGGTGGCTACGATCACCAACAGTAAATACAAGCACTGCGCTGACTATTTTCACTTTAACTTTGTCTCGGAGAACGCCATGACCGCCCTACAAGAGCTGCAACACCAGATGGCCGTCTTGCAACAAAAGCTAGCTGAAGAGACTCTCGCTGAGGCCGCCAAGCAGCGCGAGCGGGTGCTTCAATTGGCCAAAGCGCGCGAGACGGAAGTGGCCAAAGGGCTGACAGAAATTGCGACGCTGATGCATAAATACAGGCTCAAGCGAGAGCATCTTTTTAAGGCCGCGCAGCAAAGCGGTATTGTGACCGCGGCCAATGGCGGCTTTGAGCATGGTGCCAAAGACAGCCAGCTCCGGGCGGATGTGAAGTTTGACATCGTCAGAAGCGACAGTTCAAGGGAACCAGCCAAGCCTCAAACAGTTGAAGAAATGCGCCAGTTCTATGGGCAATTGGACTCTCAGCTGAATGAGTCTTCTGGACGTGGGGCCAGCCTGAATTGATGTGGTGCCACCAACAGGAATCGAACCTGTATCTAGCGCTTAGGAGGCACTCGTTCTATCCGTTGAACTATGGCGGCTGACACGCAATTATATTCGGTGGCGGGTCTTTGAATGGGTCCTCTTCACTCGTAAGGCACGGTGAATATCAGATCGATAGCGGTTTGTTCCCCGGCTTGGGCGCGCACGGTGAAGCGCCGCGACAGCTCGTAAAACATGAAGAGTGTTCCCACCGTTCCCGACAGCGAACGCTCATACGCCGCATAAAAATTTCGTGAAAAACGCTTGCCCAGCGTGATGGCGCCCCCAGCGGCGGTGTCGCTGCTGCTGGCGCTGGCGCTGCTGGAGGGTGCGCGAATAGACAATTCGTCCAAGCCTAGCGCCGAGGCGAGTCCGCCCGACATGCCGCCGCTTTTGCTGCCTAGCAAAGCAAGGGCGGCTTGTTGCAGCAGGGCGGCTTCGGCACCGCCTGAGGCAGACGATCGGCCTAGCACCAGCCAAGATAATTTTTCGGCATCGGGCAAGTCGGGTTGGGCATAAAGGCGCACCGTTGGCAACAAGGCCGTGCCGGTGATCTCGACGCCAACACGCTGCGTCAGGTTGGGTCGAATGGCCAGAATGTTCAGTGCCGGATTGTCGATCGGGCCGGTGAATCTCAGCACGCCGGTTTCGATGTCCAGCCGCTGGCCGTAAGCGGCGTATTCACCGCCAGCGGTTGCGATGGTGCCCAGCAACCGTGGCGCTGCGACCGAGTCGCCGATCACATTCAGTGTGCCGCGCATACGCGTGTTGATGCCTTTGCCTTGAATGCGAAAGTCGTTGCCAAGGTTGAGCTGCACATCGATCTTCGTGGCACGTTTATTCGGTGGTGCTGTGCTCGCTGCTGGTTGGCTGACTTTCGCCGTTGGTGCTTTTTTGACCTGCACATCAGCGCCCAACTGCGGCGTACTTTCGTCGGGTAAGACGATGCGGGCTTGGTCGACGCTGAGGGCACCGCTGATGGTGGCGGCAAGGTCTGTGAGCGAGGCTTGCAGTTTTCCCGACAGCGTGATTTGGCGGTCACTGCGGATGCTGGCGCGTAAGCGGTCGAGCTGTGCTGTCAGTGTGACCTGTGGCGCACCATTGAGCCAGCTGGCCTCCCCTTCGGCGCGAAGCTGTCCACCGTCGTCGTTGGCGCCGGCTCCGCGCAAGGAGAACTCGCTGATGCGCATGCGCGTGCCATCGATGTTGGCGCGCAGTCGGCCGTTGCCGAATTCAAAGCCATCGACGACGGAGCGCAGCGCCAAGTCATCGGCCTGCAAACTGCCACTGAATTGCGGCGCAGAACGGCTTCCGCTGATGGCCATGTCGGTAGCCAGCGAGCCACGCAGCCGCCAGCCCGGCGGTGCCAGCACAGACCAAGCGCCAAGACGCGGTAGTTGCGCTCTCAGCTGACCACTGAGCGCTGCATCTGCGGGCCAAGACCAGCCGGCGATGGTCGGCCCGTCTTGTTCATTGGCTTCACTGTCGGATGCGCGCCGAAGTTGCGTGCGCAACTGCCCATCAGCCATGCCGGCACGTGCGCTGTCCCAGCGCAATTGGGCGGTCAGCGCAGCGCCGTCGCTGCTGTTGTTGTTGACAGCAAGGCTGAGGCTGGCTTCACGAATGCCGGCCGCCACACGCGCTGATAC
>JBEDKR010000091.1:0-7213 GCA_041172005.1 Pseudomonadota bacterium | reverse complement strand
CACATCGCGCAGGCGCAGTTTGGTTGAAGCCGGTTGCCAGTCGAGCGTCGGCACGTTCAGCACTGCGCTGAGCTGCGGGTCGCGCCAACCGCCTTGCCAGTCGACAGTCACTTGGCCACGCCCTTTGGCTGCGGCGGCCTCCAGTGGCGCAGCCAGACCCGGCAGCACGCGCAGCCAGCGCAAGGCTTGCTGCATGTCAGAGGCCGTCAAGGCAAGTTTGCCGCTGCCGGTATTGGGCCTTAATTCGCCTTGGGTTTGAAGCTGAATGCCGGGTGCGGTCAGCGACAACTGGCCTTGGCCGCCCAAGGTTTTGGGCTGGTATTGGCCGCTGGCTTTGACTTCAGCATCACGGGTGCGTAGCTGAAGTGCTGCGAGTTCGAGCGTGTCGCCGGTTGACCGTAACGCCGCGCTGGCATTCATGCGCTGCGTGGTCAGCTGTGAGTGCAGTGCGGCGGGGTTGATTTGTTGAAGCTGCAAATTAACCCGCCAGTCATTGGCGGCTTGTGTCTCGGTGGTGTCAGTCCATTCGCCGCTGGCTTGCAGTCGGCCCCCGCCCAGTTGCGCATTCAGTGAGCGCAGCAAGACTTTTCCGCCGCGCCACTCACCGGTGGCTTGCAACTGGTCGATGGGCAAGCGTTGCTGATCCCAAGGACCGGCGCGGCTGTTTTTCAGCGAGGTTTGTAGCTTCCAGCTGGCCGTGTCTTGCGGCACCAGCTGAGCAGTTCCAGTGAGTTGGGTGCGTGGCGCTTGGGGCAGAAGCATGGCCAAGTCGAGGTCTCGAAAAATGGCGTTAGCCTCGGGTACAGGCTGCTCGGCCCACGGCAAAATTTGTGCGCTGATGCTGGCTTGCGGTTGCAGGCCACTGCGTGAGGCTGGGCTGGCCGAGTCGTCGAGGTCAATCGAGGCCTTCACCGTCAATTCAGCCAAGGCCCCTTGCACCGATGCGTTGAGGATCAAGGGCAGCGGTTCGGCACCATCTGAAAGCGCCGCCTTCAGCACGCCCGACAAGCTGGCATCGAGCGTCATCGCACCGTCGGCAGCCAAACTGACGCGGCCTTGATAGCTGCCGCTGGCCACTTGCACATGTTCTAGGGTGAGGGCATGTTGTGCGTTGACATACTGGTAGTTGGCCCGCAGATCTGTGGCCTGAGTAGCCGCTTGATCGCCCCCGACAAGGCGCCCAATGGCGAGGTCTTCCAGCGTGACGGCCAAGGGCAGGCGCAAGGAAGTCGGTGGTGCCGATGCAGCGGTGGGCGTTTCGTCGGCGCTGCTGTTTATCTGCACATTTGCCAGATGCAGCCGGTCGATGTGCAGCCGACCCGATAACAGCGCCAGTACTTGCCAGCGCACATCTAGCTGCGACGCCGTGACGCGCAGGCCCGCGTCTTGCCAGACCAAGCGCTCCACTCGACCACCTTGGCGGATGGAGCCGGTCACGCCTTCGGCAGTCAAGCTGAGTGGGGCTGGCAACAGGCTGGACTGGCTGACCCAGCGCAAGGCTGTGGCGAGTGAACCTTCGGAGCCGCTCCACCACCACACGCCGCTGACCATCAGCCCCAGCAGCAAGGCGGTTGCTGCTAAAAAGCGCGACAAGAGGCGAAGTTTTTGAGCCATTTAAAACACAAACCCGACGCTGACGTGGAGCCGTACTTGCTGGGTTTTCACGCCGTAGGCTAAGTCAATCTGCAGCGGACCGATGGGGCTTTTCCAGCGTGCGCCGGTACCGATGCCGACCGCCATATTGCGGCTCAGATCGGTCGCGCTTTCAGTCACATTGCCAGCGTCAATGAAGAGGGTGCTTTCCCATTCGGTCGGTAAGCCGGCGCTCAAAATAGGTCGCTGCCATTCGGCGCTGGCAACCGCCATGTAATGGCCGGGGCCGGTGCTGCCGTTGGGCAAGGCGACGCCGATGTCGCGCAGGCCGTAGCCGCGCACGGTGGTGTCGCCGCCGGTGCGAAACAGCTGCGTTGCGGGCATGGCGCCATCCTTGTTGACGACCACCGCGCCGCCTTCGGCGCGCATCGCGATGCGGCCGCGTTCAAGCGGTGCGATGCCCAGCCAGCGGCCGACCGCACGCACAAAGGGTTGACGGTTCGCCCCCATCGTGGTGCCGGCGCCAACGTCAAATCCGAGTCCGTAGCCGCGCGAAGGAAAGGGCAGACTGTTGAAGTAGCGGCCGGTCCAGCCGTAGTTCAGGCTCAGCGCTGAACCGTCGCCGATGCGTGCGTCTGCCAGTGTGCCGGCCATACCGCTGGTGCTCACTGTCGCACGGTCGTATTGGAGGTAAGTCGAGCGGTCGATGCGTTCACCGATTTGCACTTGCCCGAAGCGCAGGGTTTGCGCGTCGGTGACGAGCTCGTCGTCGTCCAGCCGAGCGACGCGCGCCAGCGTGACCCAGCGCCAGTTGTCGGCATCGGGCAGGGACGTCCACTCGGTCTGGGCCAGTGGCAGTTTGCTGTCAAGCTGCAACTTGGTCACGGCCCGCCAGTCCAAGCCGGGCACGCGATTGTGGGTGTGCTCAATGGATGCACGCGGTCCGGTGTCGGTGGTCAGGCCGATGCCGAGTACCACTTTTTGCAGCTTGGCTTCACGCACCTGCACCGTGACCGGTGCTGCGTTTGGGTCGCTGTCCGGGTCGACCAGCACATAGGCTGAATCAAAGTAACCGCTGCCGGCCAGCCTTTGCTGGGCCTCGACGAGTTTGCGCTGGTCGTAAATATCACCGGGCATCAAGCGGGCCAAGCGCGGCACCAAGACCGGGTCGTAACGCTCCAAGCCGCTGACCTTGAGCTCGCCCAAGCGGTAGAGCGGGCCTGAGTCCAACTCCACGGTGAGCACGGCGGCGTTTGTTGCCGGGTCGATCTCTGCCAAGCTGTAGGAAACCTTGCCTGCCGGGTAACGCCGCGCCACCAGTTGCCGCAGGGCTTGTGTCTTGGCGGCGTCCCAGCCGTCTTGTGTGAAGGGCTGGCCTGTCGGCAAGCGCCAGTCGCGGTTGATGCTTTCCCGCTGCCGCGCGGCATCTCTGTCCGGTGAGTTCGCAATGTCGCCCTTGAAGCGCAGTTCTGCTTGCGCCGTGCGGGTCGCCATTCCAAGTTCAACCTTGATCAGAACGGTCGGTTTGCTTGCTTGTTCTGACGGCGTGCTGGCCGGGTTGCGGCTGATCTGAACATCAGGGCTGAAGTAACCCAAGGTGCCGAGCAAGTTGCGCACGTCAGTGTCTGCCAGCAGCATCAGGCGCGCCAGTTCCGCGTCCTCCATGTCGCTGACTGCGCGAAAGCGCTCCAGTTGCAAGTGGCGCTCAAGCAATTCGCGAATCTCTTGGGGCGCTTCAATGCGGATGTCAAACGCGTTGGCGTCTGCGCGGGCGGGGCCGGCGAGCGTCCACCACGCAGCTACGACGCTGATCAGAAAGAAGGAAAACCGGCAGCGTTTTTTGTCGAATGTCACGCTGGCAAGTTTACGGTCACTTGGTCAGGAGACGCATGGCTTCTTCAAGGCCTTTGAGGGTCAAGGGGTACATGCGGTTGCTGACGAGCTGTTGCATCACGGCAATGCTCTGACGGTACTGCCAGACGCCTTGTGGCTCAGGGTTGATCCAGGCGAATTTGGGGAAGGCGCTGGTCAAGCGTTGGATCCATTCAGCGCCGCTTTCGGCGTTGTTGTATTCGACACTGCCACCGGGTTGAAGAATCTCATACGGACTCATGGTGGCGTCACCGATAAAGATG
Source organism: Pseudomonadota bacterium (assembly GCA_041172005.1). GTDB lineage: Bacteria > Pseudomonadota > Gammaproteobacteria > Burkholderiales > Burkholderiaceae_C > Polaromonas. Next base: position 3,485 of record JBEDKR010000091.1, on the reverse strand, counting down.
AGCTTGTAGTCTTTGTTGTACTTGCGGATGATGTCTAGCGTGGCGAACTTTTCGCTGAAGCGGCGGCGGTTGTTCTTCCACATGAAGTCATAGACGCAGTTGTGAAAGTAATAAAACTCCAAGTGCTTGAACTCAGACTTGCTGGCCGAAAACAATTCTTCGACGCGGCTGATGTGTTCGTCCATGGTGCCGCCGACATCCATCAGCAGCAGCACCTTCACGTTGTTGTGGCGCTCGGGCACCATTTTGATGTCAAGCCAGCCGGCATTTGCGGCGGTAGAGCGGATGGTGTCGTCAAGATCAAGCTCGTCAGCACTGCCTTGGCGGGCAAATTTGCGCAGGCGGCGCAAAGCGACTTTGATGTTGCGGGTGCCGAGTTCTTGCGAGTCGTCGTAGTCTTTGTAGGCGCGTTGGTCCCACACTTTGACGGCACTTTTGTTGCGACTTTTTTCTTGACCGATGCGGATGCCTTGCGGATTAAAACCGTTGGCGCCAAACGGGGATGTACCACCCGTGCCTATCCATTTACTGCCGCCTTCGTGGCGTTCTTTTTGCTCTTCAAAACGCTTTTTGAGCGTCTCCATGAGCTCGTCCCAACCCATTTTTTCGATTTTGGCTTTGTCTTCAGCGCTGAGCTCTAACGCTAGGTTTTTACGCAGCCATTCGAGTGGAATGTCTTTGGTGAAGTCGGCCACCATCTCGACGCCTTTGAAGTAGGTCGCAAAGGCGCGGTCAAACTTGTCGTAATGCTTTTCGTCTTTCACCAGCACGCAGCGGCTCAGGTAGTAAAAGTCATCGATCTTGTAGGCGCCTTCGCCTGACGGATCGGCCTCGCCGCTGCTTGGCCCGACCACGCCGGCCTTTAGCGCTTCGAGCAGCGTCAGGTACTCCTTGACTGACACCGGCAGCTTGGCCGAGCGCAAGGTGTAGAAAAAATCAATCAGCATGGCGTTTGCGCCAGCGTCGGGCAATTTGCAGGCCTAGCCCGCCGCCTAAACCGACCAGCACGATGCCCACAATACTGCTGTTGCTGTAGCCGGGATCAAAAATATCCAGGCCAAGCAAGAGACCTGCCCAATAACCGATCAAGGCACCACCGATAAAACCGATGGCGTCTGACAGGCCTTCTTTTAGCATTGATTTTGGATTCATGGGATCAACTCTCTCTAGAGCTCTGAGTGACTAACTGACTAAGGCGCTGATCAGCGATTTTGGCGTTGCATGAACACCAGTTTTTCAAACAGCGTCACATCTTGTTCGTTCTTGAGCAGCGCCCCGATCAGTGGCGGCACCGAGACTTTGTTGTCTTGGCTTTGCAGTGCTTCGAGCGAGATGTCTTCGGCGACCAGCAGCTTGAGCCAGTCCAGCAATTCGCTGGTCGATGGTTTTTTCTTCAGGCCGGGCAGGTTGCGCACGTCGTAAAAAGTTTTCATGGCAGCCGCCAGCAATTCTTGCTTGAGACCCGGAAAATGCACGTCGACGATTTTTTTCATGGTTTCCGCCTCGGGAAACTTGATGTAATGGAAAAAACAACGGCGCAGAAAGGCGTCGGGCAGTTCTTTTTCGTTGTTCGAGGTGATGAAGACCAGCGGACGGTGCTTGGCTTTGATGAGTTCGCGCGTTTCGTAGCAGTAGAACTCCATGCGGTCGATCTCCCGCAACAAGTCGTTCGGGAATTCAATGTCGGCCTTGTCGATCTCGTCGATCAGCAGGGCCACCGGTTGGTCAGCGGTGAAGGCTTGCCACAACACACCCTTGAGGATGTAGTTGTGAATGTCCTTGACCTTTTCGTCGCCCAACTGGGAGTCACGCAAGCGCGAAACGGCGTCGTATTCATACAAGCCTTGCTGCGCCTTGGTGGTCGACTTGATGTGCCATTGCAGCAAGGGCAGCTTCAGGGCCTCTGCGACTTCTTCGGCCAGCATGGTTTTGCCGGTGCCGGGCTCACCCTTGACCAGCAACGGTTTTTTGAGTGTGGCGGAAGCGTTCACGGCCAGCATCAGGTCTTCGGTGGCGACGTAGTTTTGGGAACCTTGAAATTTCATGTGGCGATAGGATGAAAGTGGTTGTGAAAGGCTGGCTCAAGGTATGTCTGAGGAGCAGGGCCGGGGGGCGATCTCCCGCAGATATAATCTGATGTAGTTTTAAGATGAATCTCACCTGATTGTGCGCGCAAAAATGATTAAGCTGCTCCCTACTATTTTCGCTCTGGCGGTCTCATTCGTGAGCGTCGCTGCCCAAGCCCAGGACATCACCGGCAACGCCCAAGCCGGCGAGAAGATCAATGCCATGTGCATTGGTTGCCACGGCATCAAAGGCTATCAGGCGAGTTTCCCTGAAGTCTACAAAGTACCAATGATTTCTGGCCAAAACGCCAAGTACATCGAGGCTGCCTTGCATGCGTACAAAAAAGGCGATCGCAAGCACCCGACCATGCGAAGCATTTCTGAGAGCTTGACCGACCAAAACATGGCAGATCTAGCCGTTTACTACAGCAAGCATGGTTTGGCTGAAGGCCAGATGGCTGCTAAAGAAGTCAAAAGCCCTAGCGTTGAAGTCGCCGCTCTCTTGGGTAAAGCCAATTGCGCGTCTTGCCACGGTGCTGATTTCAGCACCCCGATTGACCCTTCGTACCCGAAAATTGGCGGCCAGCACGCTGACTATCTGTATGTCGCATTGAAGGCCTACAAGGTCAGTGACAACGCCAAAGTCGGCCGCAACAACCCGATCATGGCCAGCATGGCCAAGCAGTACAGCAACGCTGAGCTCAAGCTGCTCGCCAACTACCTCGCGTCTACGCCGGGTGATGTCAAAGTCGTGCCGCAAAGCCGCTTCCGCTGATATTGAATTTGCCGGGCTCGACGGCCCGTTCCCATGAAAAAAGCCGCACTTGTGCGGCTTTTTTCATGGGTGCGTGTGGATTGGCTGATCAGTCCCGCGTCGCATGCCGCTGCACACAGTCAATATAGGCAGCGCCGTCTGGCGTACGACCGGCGCGCTGGCTTTCCCAGACCATCTGGCCCAGACAATCCATGGTTTCGTGGTGCGCTGCGTGCAGGGAGTCGCGGCGGGCGGTGAGTAATTCGACGGCTTGGCGGATGCCGCGTGGCTGGTCGATCGAGCATTGTTCGCTGATCGTCAGGTGCATCGACAAATGCAAAAACGGATTGGTCTTGCCGCTTTCGATGTCGTACATTTTTCCCACGGCGGCCTCTGCATCGGCGAAGTCCGCATGGTATTCAGGGTGCTCGTCAATCCACTGGCTGACGATGGTTTCCATCGCGTCGAGTGGCGAGCCCGCCAGCGACTTGGCGTAGACCGCGCAGAAGAACGTGCGGACATCTGATTGAGAGGGCGTAAACATGCCTAAAGCGTAGCACGCCCGCCCGTCTCAACGCTCTGTTCAGGCCCGCTTGACCGCCAACAACCTTGAAACAGTCTTGGCCGCCGCCAGCAGCGCAGGCAGCATGCTGTCTTGCATGATT
>JBEDKR010000090.1:0-7292 GCA_041172005.1 Pseudomonadota bacterium | reverse complement strand
CGAACCTGGAACTTCACCGCGACATTCGGTGCAGACGGCGTCAACACGGCAGGATGGTCGGGCGAGCGCACGACCTTGCCGTCCACCTGGGTTTCAAACACCGCCAAGACCTTGCCCTTCAGGTCGGCCTTGATCAGGTACGGCCCGAACTCGTCGCCAATCCAGAGCGCGCCGCCCGCAATCTGGAAGCTCTCAGTATCAAAGTCGGAACCTGTCAGGTAGCGTTGCTTGCTCCCTTCATGAACGATACGAAAAGGCACTTTGCGGTCTGGGTCATGCAAGAACACCGTTTCCAATCGCTTGAACTGACCCGACTTGAAATCAACGCTGTAGCGGTTCAGATACAACATGAAGTCGGGCGAGTTGGCTTTAGAACCAGCGCCGTTGTCGGTCAGCAGCCAGTAGCTGCCGTCGGCCATGCGTTTGATACCGGAATGCCCTTGCACAGGCTGACCTTTGAAGGGCAGGAAAACGCCCGTCGGACGGCCTGCGGACAAACCTTCGACACTGCCCATTTTGTCGACCCGCTGGCCGGTGGTGAATTTCCCGCTCAGTCGCAGATCAGCCGGCGCATCTTTTGGCGCCGCGATCATGGTTTGAGCCGGCAATACAGCGTGACCGCTGAGCGTGGCCGGAAAGGAGCTTTGAGCGGTGACCAGCAAGGGTGTGGTGCTTAGCGCCATCACCAAGAGTGCGCGTTGAATGGAAGGAGAAGACAACATCGATGACCCTTTTTAAAATCGCTGAATGCCGAGCGGCGTTATCCAGCGTGAGTCAGTTTGCCGCGCTTGTTTGACAGCGTCATGTCAACTTCATGTAGATTCAACATCGCTGAGCGGTGGCTGCGCAGGGCCTGCGCGGCAGGCTTATTTTTCGGTCTCGATCAGGCGGATAGCGAAGGGCATGCGCTCACGCACATCGACGGTGACGTGAACCGCCCGCACGTCACTCGCGCCAGGGACGATCAGCCGGGTCAGGTTCTTCAATGGTTTTTTATTCACACTGAAGGGCTGATCAAAGCGGAACACATGGCTGTCGCCGTGAATCAGCAGCACCGGAATAGCTGACTCTGCCGCCAGCGGCAGCAAGGTATTGCCGATGCTGTTTCGAAAGCCAGAGTGGCCCGGAAAATCTTCCCAATTGGACTTGCTTTCAAACACATCCGCCTGCATGGCAAAAACAAGCGCCTTGGCCGACGACTGCTGCGCCAAAGCAAAGGCATCGCGGATCCACGCCACATTGGCGCTGTCACGCTCGAAATACTCTGCCACCGCAGATGGATCACGCACCTCGAAATTATTGTTGCTGCCAACGATGTGCAAGGTCACGAAGAGCACCTGCTGGTGAAGCCAACGCTGGTTCTCCACAAACTGAGAAAACGCTGGATTCAACGTGGATTGGTTTTGTAGCTGTAAAGGTGTCTTGCCCAAGGATAGACCCGGCTTGAAGAAGCCTTGACGCAAGGCTTGCAAACGCTCTTGCGGGTCATAAGCGCCGTTGTTAGTTCGGTGGCAATCCGTCCATTCGTTGTCACCCGGCGTGTAGACAACGGCGGCTTCAAACCGATTGAAGTGGCCCAACTGGGCTTCGAACTCTTGGTCTGAGCACAAGGTCGAGCCAGACTTGACATCACCCACATGAATCGAAAAGCGCGGCTGCATTTTGTTGATGCTGCTGATCAAGGCCCGATAGGGCGGGTAGGCCCGGGTTTCATCGCCATAAGGCAGGTCGCCCAAGGCAACAAAGCTGAAGGGCTGGGCGTATGAGGCGACAGCCGCAAAAAGACCAAACCCTAGCCAACATAAACGGAACAGTTGTTTCATCGCCAATGACTTTCTTAGTTAGCGTATTTGATGATTTTCTAGCCAACAGAAGTCAGCACTGTGAAAAGTTAAGTGCGGTTGACCTGCTTGAGTGACCTCTGATCTACAAAATTGGCAGATTCAGGGCCTGAATTTTTTATCCGGCTAGAACTGCTTTTTTTAAAGATCAGCAATGCTTCAGAAGGGATTAGCCCTTTGTAAAAATGGACTTTCCGGTGTCACACCTGCGAAGCTTTGCCACAACCGACGCCACGTAGGAACTCGGCAAGTCCAGGGTCACCCTCTAGCTTTGCCACCAACGCACTCGCCTGACGAACATCACGTTCAACCCCGAGGTTCAGCTGAAGGCTTGTCGCTTGGCGATACCAACGTTTCGCATGCTTCTTAGGTAAAAGACTGCGCAGGGACTCGATGTCGTATCGCACTCGTTTGGCAAGAATGCGAACTCGGTGCTGGCTGGCTGGGCAGCTGACCACGTTGCGCGCGAGCTGCAATTGCCGATGCAAACGATTAATGCGCCGCTGGCTCCAGCGCCGAAGGGATTCCTTGGCACCAACGTTTGCTTCGCGCGACTCGGTCAGTGCTGCCAATCCCTCCAGCCATTGGGTGGCCGCCAGCAAGGTGGCGCCAACCGAAGGCTCATCCATCGCGTGCAGCACAGACTTTCTCTTTGAATTGGCTGCGTTCCGCAAGGAATGTGTCATCACCCGCCACAAGCCTTCACGCCTGGCATCCCCCTCCGCATAAGCATCCGCAAGCGCCGGAAGAGTATCCGTGCAAGCCACATCAAGATCCCGTAGCTCGCTGAGCAGACGAAGTAGCGGTTTCAGCATCTGCCAATCCGGCATCGTATCGACCGCAAACACCGGTTTGAACAGACGCAATGCACTTTTGAAACGGCGCCAACCAATCCTAGCCTGATGCACCACTTCAGGATCATTGGAGGTGTGTAGCGTGTTCAGATTGGTCGTGAAATGGCAGAACATTTCACGCAGCACACAGACCGCCGCAGCGTTCAGGGAGAGGTCTGCAGCTAACTTGGGAGACGTTGCGGCCAGCGGCGATTCCAAGCGACCCGTGGCTATTGCAAAGCCACGCTCAACCTTGCTCTGGCTCACAGGCATAACCGCCACTGTGCACGCGATCCGTTGCCCAAGATCAAACAGCGCTGCAGACTGTCCCGACAACAATTTCAACGCCAGTTCGCAAATGGGAGTGGACTTCTTGCCCGCCATGATGCGTCCCATATCAAGTGCTACTTCAATCACACTACCGTCGCGCCAGTGAACTGACCAGCTAGTCCGTTTGAAGCTTGTCACAAAGGAAGGTACAAGCGCATCAAACACTGTACCGTCTGGGTCGATGGATGCCCAAGGCGTGGTTTTGAGCACAGCCAGCGCCAGGCAAGCACTCGGCACAGGCAGCGTCCATTCACGGTGCTGACTCAACGCTGTGCAGCCACGGTCACCCGTCGTCAGAGTCTGCAGCCAGCGCTGCGAATGGGCGCTACCAACACGTCTGATCAACAACGTAACGCCCTTGTCATGCAAAATTTGATCTGGGGTGTCGAAATAGACCTCGTACAAATTTTGGTGGGTTGACTTGCGACGAGTTAACACCGGCACTCGTTTGAGACGTTTCTCTAAGCTCGACGGATCAGAGCATGGTAGCGCCAGCAGAAGTTCTATTTTCATGAGCCTCACCCCGCGGTTAATTTCCACACGATCCATCAGTCGAAGCGAACCGGCGGGAGCCAGCTTGAGACATTCCGCAAGTCAACTCTGGACGCTTAGAAGGTTGAACCAATGACAGGGCGGGGTCAAGGTGTGGATGCCCAAAATTGAGTCGGCGGATGACATCATCTTCAAAAAATATGAAACGTCATGCGATTGACACAATAAATTCATAAAATTTTCATTTTGCTTTTGTCAGCATGACGGCTGCCCTGCAGGCAGCGGGCTGCTGCATTTCTCTGCATCAGCCACCCATGTCCCTTGAAAATCTAACCGCGATGCTGGTCAAACAAAAGCTGGTTGACGGCATGGTCCACAGCCAAAAGATGCACAAGCACGACGTTGTTCAGTCCCTGCTTCAAAAACAACATGACGCAGAGCTACAAAACTTCCTCGCCAAACAAACCTCAACCGAACTTGGCGGGTACTTGGACTCGCTGCCTTTAGAAGATGCCCAGAAACTCTGGGCCCAACTGCCTAAAGAGCGGGAAAACGATGTGTTGTGGGAAATATCCGACCAACGAAGAGCCGAGGTTGCTGGAGACCGCCAGCCCGATTTTGCTGAAAGCAAGATCAATGTCTACGAACTGATTGAAGGTCGCCTTCGCAACATTCCCATTGCTGGTCGTCAAAACCTAGAAGGCGCCAAGCCCGTTTGGGTCGACCTTATCAACTCGTCAAAAGCCGAGCGCGTGTTTGTGGGTTCTCACTTTGGTGTGGAACTACCCGATCCGATTGAGGCGACAGACTTAGAAGTCAGTGCGCGATTCCATGTCGAAGAGAACGACGACATTCACCTTCACTCCAATTTTTTGCATGACCGCGAAGGTAATTCACGAAGCGTGCCGGTCGCCTTTATTCTGCATGGCGGCATTCTTTTTTCATTGCGCAACGAAGAGTTACCAGTCTTCAGGTTGCAGCGCCGCCGCGCACTGACACAGCCGGGCTACGTATCTGACTGCGTTGACCTGCTGTTAGATTTGTATGGTGCAGACGTTGAAGTCTCGGCCGATTCGCTTGAAAACATCTACGCCAAACTCGGGGTCGTCGGTCGTCACGTGTTGAGCGAAGCCATCACCGATCAGGAAGCCGCTGGCATTCTTGCGGATATTGCGGAAGAAGAAGATCAAAACGGCCGCATTCGCAGCAACATCTTGGACACGCAACGGGCCTTTAGTTTCTTGATGCGCGGGCGTTTGTTGACGCCGGATCAAATTTCAGATTCCAAGCAAATCTTGCGGAACATTGAATCGCTCAACAGCCACACAGCCTTTTTATTCGACAAGATCAACTTCTTGATGGATGCCACCATCGGCTTCATCAACATCAACCAAAACAAACGCGTGAACCAGTTGACAGTGTTCAGCGTGGTGTTCATGCCCATCAATATCTTGGCCGGTATGGGCGGGATGTCCGAATTTTCCATGATGACGCAAAGCATTGCTTGGCCCATCGCCTATGGCGGCTTTTTTCTTGCGTCCGCTTTGATTGGAATGGCCACCTACGTGCTTCTTAAACATTTCGAAAAGCGACGCGTGAAGAGAGCCAGCCACTAAGTCGGTTGATGTCATCAAAGCTTCATTCCTTGAGCTCAGAATCTAGTTTCCAACCGTATTTTCAACGGTTTCACCAGCCTTGTTCTGATGCCCTCTTCTTCCCCCGTGACTTTTTATGTTGGGCAGATCGCCCCGCGCTTGGCCAGCGCCTATATTGGCATGCTGCGGCTGATGTTGCCAGTGGCACCGATTGTTGCAAGCCTCGTTTTTGGACAACGCAAGTACATTCAGGACTACGCGGGCTTCATTAGAAAAATGCGAATTCATATTGCAGCGCTTCAGGAAGGGCCGGCGCAGCACTACTTTGAAGACGTGTTGGGCCGCGCCAAAGCTGTACCAGCCGACATTGCCGGTTCTTGCGTACAGTGCGGAAACTGCTGCATGGACAAGCGCTGCGTTTTTTTAGAGCCACTTGCAGACGAACGCTACCAATGCGGGATTTACCACTCGCCCTTGCGCCGATTTTCAAATTGCGGCTCTTTTCCCTTGAACGCTCACGACATAAAGCGCTACGCCTGTCCGAGTTACCACGTGGTTGAGATCGTTCGAAAGCCTCAGATTTCGAGTCATTGAAACGTCATCGTTTTGTCGGAATGCTGACTTGATTGCTCGCCACAATCTTGCCGATGCCTACAGGCTTTTACCTCATCATTGCGGCTCAGTTTGTTTCAGCACTTGCTGACAATGCCTTGCTGATCGTGTCAATTGCCCTTTTGTCAGAGCAAGGGCTGCCGGCATGGTGGGCCCCGATGCTCAAATTCGTCTTCACTATTTCATATGTGGTGTTGGCCCCCTTTGTCGGCCCCTTGGCCGACGCGTTTCCCAAAGCCCGTTTGATGGCGTGGATGAATGGCGTCAAAATTCTTGGCGTTGTGGTCTTGCTGCTGGGGTTTAACCCACTCGTGGCCTTTGCCATCGCAGGCTTGGGTGCGACGGCGTATGCGCCAGCCAAGTACGGCTTGATCACTGAAATTGTCGGACCCCATCTTTTGGTCAAGGCGAATGGCTGGCTTGAAACGTCTGTGGTGTGCGCAGCGCTCCTAGGCGCCGTACTGGGTGGCGTGTTGGTCAACACCAGCGTGATCACTGCGCTCAATGGGCTGTTGCACGTCGATATGCTAGGGGGCACGTCAGCACTCTACGCTTCCCTGATCGTGCTGCTCATGATCTACGGTGTAGCGAGCCTGCTCAATCTGGGCATCCCGCACAGCGGTGTCCACTACCCGGCAAGCACGATCCACCCGCTGCTACTGATACGGGATTTTTGGCGTGCCAACCGCTTGCTGTGGCGGGACGCTGAGGGCGGCTTGTCACTGACTGTGACAACGATTTTTTGGGGTCTGGGTGCAACGCTTCAATTCATCATCTTGAAGTGGTCGGCCGACGTACTGTTCCTGCCTCTCGAACAATCTGCCTATCTTCAGACGGCTGTGGCTGTGGGGGTGGTTGTGGGCGCCGTCATTGCAGGCCGATGGATTGCGCTGCACAACGCCAAAAGCGTCCTTCCCGCGGGCGTTTTGATGGGGCTGCTCATCATGGTCATCGCCCATGTGCAGGCGGTCAGCACCGCCTTGCTGTTCCTCGCGCTCATCGGCGTGGTGGGCGGTATTTTGGTGGTCCCGCTCAACGCCCTGTTGCAACACCGGGGCTACGTCCTTTTGAGTGCTGGTCGGTCAGTTGCCGTGCAGGGCTTCAATGAAAATTTGAGCGTGTTGTGCTTACTGGGGCTGTATGCAGCCCTGGTCGCAGCAGATGTGTCCATCGTGCTGCTGTTGACCCTGTTTGGCCTGTGTACCGCTGTGGCGATAGGCTTGCTGATTCGCCGCGGGGTTCAGTCTGAGCAGGTCCATTAGAGCCCAGCGTTTGCTAAACGGTGATGCGCGATTGATCGATCACCTCTTGAAGCACATCCTCAAACTTTTGCACGATGCATGTCCAGTCCAATTGCAGCGACGTCTGCCTGGCTTCGACGCCCATGCGCTTGCGTTGCAGTGGTTTGGCAGCCGACACCAGCGCTGCGCTAACAAACCCCTCTGCATCGTTTACCGGCACCACGCTCCCATTGACACTGTCGACGATTAACGCCGCTGCAGCGGCGTAATTGAAGGCCACCACCGGCAAACCACTGGCCATGGCTTCGGTGGTCACGTTACCAAAGGTCTCCGTGAGACTGGGCATTA
>JBEDKR010000089.1:0-7308 GCA_041172005.1 Pseudomonadota bacterium | reverse complement strand
CACCAAGAATGAGAGCGCCGCCGCACCGGCGGCAACCGGCGACCAATCCATCAGCGATTTATCAATCAGGTACGTGCTGGCCTGCCACAGGTAAGACACAGTGAACAGCGCAATACCCGTGAGCCAGGTGCTATAGGCCTCCCAATAAAACCAGTGCAAATGAGCCGGCATTTGCGGCGGCTTGACGGCGAACTTAACCGGGTGGTAAAACCCGCCGCCATGCACCGCCCAGAGCTCACCGCTGACGCCCTGCTTTTTCAGGTCTTCGTCCACCGGCGGTGTCAGGCTGGAGTCTAAAAAGACGAAATAAAACGAGGAGCCAATCCAGGCGATGGCGGTGAGCACGTGGACCCAACGCAGCAGCAGGTTGGCCCAGTCGAGAAGATAAGTTTCCATGATGTATGCCTAGCAATCCTCATGCCCTGGGTGCGAAACGGCGGCGCACCAGCGAGACATGGCTGTCGGACTGCTCACCACTGCGGGCGCTGTAAGCAGCATGGACCGCGACACTGGAATTGGATTCCGGCTCCGCTGCGGTCTTGCGGCTTGGAGTGTATACAAAAATTGTTGCTGCATCGCAGCAATGTCAAGCCTTCCTTGACGACCTTGCCACGCGGGTCTCGACGTCTTTAGCCAGCGCGACGGCAGATGCGTGCGCCACTTGGCGCAACCCGGCCAGCGCTGGCGCCAGCACCGCCATGTCGGCGTCTGCCGCATACACCGCGTAAGCAGGGTACAAAAATTCGGGGGCGCCCGGCACGCGGTGCAGCCGCCCTTCCTGCAGGTGTTTTTGCACCACGTTTTGTCTGAAATAACCGGCGCCGCCGACCGCTAGCAGGTACTCCAGCCCCAGCGGCCCAAAACTCGAGGAAAGTCCGACGCTCGACAACGCCGGGAACGCCAGACTGTGCTGCGCCGCGAACTCGCTGCCCCAGTCGACATAGACATAGTCGGCCGCTTGCGGCAACGCTGGGTTGGGCGAGGTGCTCAGCAGCACCAGCTTTTCCTCGATCAACAACTCAATCCGCAGACCCGTGCGCTGTCGCGGCGCATAGGCAATCACGATGTCCAGCGTGCCGTGGGCGACGCGCTCCAGCAGGTCGTCGGCGACACCCACGTCGGTGTGCAAAGCCAGGTCGGGAGCACTTTGGCGCATCCACAACAACCAATCAAGCATCAGCGGATGCCACAGACTGATCTCGCAACCCACGGTCACCAGCGCACGGCGTCCGGGCGGCACCGCCATCTGCTGCCGCGCTCGCTCCCAGACCTGCACCAAGGTCATGGCGTGGCGCACAAACTGTTCTCCGGCCGGAGTCAGCGACGCGCCGGCCTTGTTGCGCACAAACAGCTGCCGGCCAAGCAATTCCTCTAGCGTTTTCACGCGCGCACTGACCGCTGTCTGCGTCACATGCAGACGCTCTGCGGCTTGGGCAAAGCTGTGACTGGAGACGATCTCCAAAAAGGTTCGGGCGAGGTTGATGTCCATGCTGGGCTGGTCTTTCAGGCTCACTTACAAAGCAAAAATATTGCACTCAAACGAAATATAAGTCGTTTTACATTTATCCTCGTAAACCCTATATTTGGGTTGTGTCTTCTGTTCCAGCAGTTTCTTGCCAAACAAGCCACATTGAAGGAGCCTCCATGACAAGCCATGTTCTTTATGCTGATCGCACCGCCACTGCACGCGTTGCGCCCTCTGCACCTGTGTCTTTCGTGCGTCAAGTGTTGGATTTAGTCAAAGCCGTCTACGCCGACCCAGCCGCCGCCAGTGAGTCAAACCACCCTTGGCTGACCGCCACCATCCGCAGCCACATGAGCAATCGCGCTCACCGCTTGATGCGCTCAGATTATTGAGATTTAGATTTTCAGCGCAGACCGAACTTGCAGCAATTGCGCGGCCACGGCCAGCGCAATCACCTCGGGTTCTTTGCCGTCAATGCCCGGCACGCCTATCGGGCAGGTGACGTGTGCGAGTTCTTCGGCGCTGTAGCTACGGGCTTCTAAGCGCTGCCGAAAAGTCGCCCATTTGGTCTTGCTGCCAATCAGGCCGATGTAAGGTAAATCTTGCGCTGTGCGCTGCCGCGCCAAACACTGGGTCAACACATCGAGGTCTTCAGCATGGCTGAAACTCATGATGAGAACGCAAGACCCCGGCGCCAAGTCTTTGACAGCAGCCTGCACCGGCTCAGAGTTTTCACAAACCACGTGCGTCGGCAAACCAGTGGGGAAAATGCCTTCTCGGCTGTCGATCCAGTGCAGCGCCACTGGCAAGCGCGCCAACACATCGGCCAGCGCGTGGCCCACGTGACCACCACCGAACAGCACCACCGGCATGCGCTCAACATCCAAGCGGCGGCGCAACTCTGTCGCAGCTGCTGCAGTCACGCATTCAAGCCGCAAGTGCACCACGCCGCCACAACATTGACCTAAAGAGGGGCCAAGGGCCAAGCGCATCGTTTCTGATGGCTTGTCAGTACCTTCTGCATTTAGCAGCGCACGCGCCCGGTCGATCGCCTCAAACTCCAGATGCCCGCCGCCAATGGTGCCGATCAGTGCATCCGCAAAAACGGCCATCCAAGCCCCTGCATCGCGCGGCGCAGACCCTTCGGTGGCTTGCACCTGCACCAGCACCGCCGGTTCAATGGCGAGTCGCGCAAGGAACAACTCGGCGAATGGCGACATTCAGTTTTACTTCGCGCCTGGTGTCAGCTGCGTGATGCCGCCCATGTAAGGCTGCAAAGCTTTTGGCACCTCGACGCTGCCATCTTCGCGCTGGTAGTTTTCCAACACCGCCACCAAGGTGCGACCCACAGCCAGACCGGAACCATTCAGGGTGTGGACGAACTCGTTTTTGCCTTGCGCATTTTTAAAACGCGCTTGCAAACGACGCGACTGGAAGGCCTCGCAGTTGGAGACCGAACTGATCTCGCGGTAGGTGTTTTGCGCCGGCAGCCAAACTTCCAAGTCGTAGGTTTTGGTCGAGCCAAAACCCATGTCACCGGTGCACAGAAGCATGACGCGGTAAGGCAGACCGAGCGCTTGCAGCACGGCTTCAGCGTGGCCGGTCATGTCTTCAAGCGCTTCATAGCTTTTGTCGGGATGGACAATTTGCACCATCTCGACTTTGTCGAACTGGTGCTGGCGAATCATGCCGCGCGTGTCACGGCCGTAGCTGCCGGCTTCGGAGCGAAAGCACGGCGTGTGCGCGGTGAGCTTGATTGGCAAATCAGCTTCGGCGACGATCTCGTCGCGCAGCAAGTTGGTCAGCGGCACTTCGGAGGTTGGAATCAAATACAGCGCGGCGTTCTCGGCTTCGCCTTCTTGACCGCCTTTTTTAGCAGCGAACAAGTCTTCTTCAAACTTCGGCAATTGGCCTGTACCGCGCAGCGAATCAGCGTTGACGATGTAGGGCACATAGCATTCGGTGTAGCCATGTTGGCCGGTCTGCAGGTCTAGCATGAACTGCGACAACGCGCGGTGCAGTTTGGCCAACGGGCCCTTCATCACGGTGAAGCGCGAGCCGGTGAGCTTGGTGCCAGCGGCAAAGTCCAACCCCAGCGGCTCGCCCACATCGACGTGGTCTTTGGCCGTGAAAGCCAACGCTGCGGGCACGCCGCCCAAGCCTTGCGTCGGCGCCCACTTGCGCACTTCGACATTGCCGGCTTCGCCAGCCCCTTCGGGCACGCTGGTGTGCGGCAAATTGGGCACTGCCAGCAGCAGCGCTTGCATCTCAATTTGAATTTTTTCGAGCCGCTGCTCCGTGCTGTCCAGCTCGACTTTGAAGGTACCAACCTGCGCCATGATGGCACTGGTGTCTTCGCCCTTTGATTTGAGCTGGCCGATCTGCTTAGACAAGCTGTTGCGCTGGTTCTGCAACTCTTCGGTGCGAATCTGGCAGGTCTTGCGCTCAGCCTCAAGAGACTGGAAGGCCTCGACGTTCAAAAACACCTGGGGGCGCTTACGGGTTTCGAGTCGCGCGATGGCGGAAGGAAGGTCTTTGCGGAGAAGATTGATGTCGAGCATCTGGAGATTTTAAAGGCCGCAGAGATCGCCGCCGCCAAGAGGCTTTTTGACGGCGTTCAGTCCTCGGGTTGGTGCAGCCGACTGCTCCCAGCAGCGAGCGTTTGTTCGCTGTCCATCTTCAGCCCTTTGGGCAGCGGAAACTTGATGGTTTCTTCGATGCCGTCCATCTTGCGCACCGACACCGCACCCATCGCACGCAGGCGGTCAATCACCTGCCGGACCAACACATCCGGGGCTGAAGCACCGGCCGTCAGGCCAACGCGGCTGCGACCTTCGAACCAGCTTTCCTGCAGTTCACTGGCGTCGTCGACCATGTAGGCATCGGTGCCCAGTTTGGCGGCGAGTTCACGCAGGCGGTTGCTGTTGGAACTGGTCGGGCTGCCGACCACAATCAAAATATCAACCTGCGGACTCATCACCTTGACAGCGTCTTGCCGGTTTTGCGTGGCGTAGCAAATGTCTTGCTGCTTGGGCGCACGCACGGTCGGGAAACGAGCTTTCACGGCCGCGCTGATCTCAGCTGCATCGTCAACGCTGAGCGTGGTCTGGGTGACCAGCGCCAGCAGACGTGTCTGGCCAGGCTGAATGCGCGCCACGTCGGACACATCTTCAACCAGATGAATACCAGTCTCGAGCTGGCCCATCGTGCCTTCAACTTCAGGATGGCCTTTGTGGCCGATCATGATGAACTCATAACCTTCTTTGTGCAGCTTGGCCACTTCAACGTGCACCTTGGTGACCAGCGGACAGGTCGCATCAAAAATCTGAAAGCCGCGTGCACGGGCTTCATCTTGCACCGCACGACTGACGCCGTGCGCACTGAAAACCAGCGTCGCTCCGGGCGGCACATCGTCGAGTTCTTCAATGAAAATCGCGCCCTTCTCCTTCAGGTCATTGACGACGTAGGTGTTGTGAACGATTTCGTGGCGCACATAAATCGGTGCGCCAAATTTAATCAAGGCGCGCTCCACGATTTCAATCGCCCGGTCGACGCCGGCGCAAAAACCGCGCGGCTCTGCCAACAAAATTTCTTGCGGATGCGACGCCAAGCGTGCCAAAGAATCGGTCATAAAACCCCAATCACATGCACTTCAAAGACCACGCCCTGACCGGCCAAGGGATGGTTGAAATCGAATTGAACCGCACTGCCGTCTGCTTTGACCTGCTGCGCCGCACCGGCGTACTGGCCCATGCCGTCAGGCGTGGGGAATTGCACCACGTCGCCCACGCTGTACTGCTCGCCGGGGTCGCCGAGTTCGTTGAGAAGCTTGCGCGCCACCCACTGGATCAGATCAGGGTTGCGGTCACCAAAGGCCTCGCCCGCCGGCACTTCGAACGTGACGCGCGTACCTTCCGGGAGTCCGAGCAGGCGTTTTTCCAGCGCGGGTGACAACTGGCCGCTGCCCAAGCTCAGCGTCGCGGGCTTGTCCTGAAAGGTGTTGATGATGTCCGCGCCCGGCTGGCCGTTCACGGCGGGTGCGGCCATGCGGTAATGCAGCGTCAAAAAAGAACCGGGGGCCACTACAGGCACGGGCTCAAGGCTGGAGGTGGACAGATCAGGCGATACAAGCGACATGGACAACTTTCGGCGGAACGCAAAGTCCGCAAAGGCAGGGGCTGAATTGAGTTGCTATTGTAGGAAAAGACGGCTGGGCGGTCTGTCACATGGTTTTGGGAGAAGGCTTTCGAATGGCGCTTTGGCTTGTGCTGAACAAAGTCAGCCTCATTAACAACGCCCACTGGCTAAGCTGCGCCATGCTGCTCAAAGACCTCCCCGAAGATGCCCGACCCCGTGAAAAACTGCTGGCGCGCGGCGCGGCGGCCTTGAGCGACGCGGAATTGCTGGCCTTGATGCTGCGCAGCGGTATCCGCGGTAAAAACGTCTTGCAACTGGCGCAAGAACTGGTGGACACCTTCGGTGGCGTGGCCGGCCTGCTGCACACGCCCGCCGAGGCGCTCAAGTCCATCAAAGGGCTGGGCCCCGCCAAACGGGCAGAGCTGGTGGCGGTACTGGAGTTGTCGCGCCGGGCGCTGACGCAGCGGCTGGCAGAAAAGCCGCTGTTTGCCTCGCCACAAGCCGTCCGCGATTACCTGCAGCTGCAGCTCGGCAGTCGACCGCATGAGATTTTTGCGGTGCTGTTTTTGGACAGCCAGCACCGACTGATTGCGCTGGAAGAAATGTTTCGCGGCACGCTGACGCAAACCAGCGTCTACCCTCGCGAAGTGGTGCTGCGAGCGCTGGCACTGAATGCCGGCAGCGTGGTGCTGGCACACAACCACCCGAGCGGTAGCGCCCAGCCGTCGCGCGCCGACGAAGCGCTGACGCAAACCCTGAAAACTGCGCTGGCGCTGGTTGATGTGCGGGTCCTTGACCATTTTGTGGTGACCAGCACGGAGGCGGTGTCGATGGCCGAGCTCGGATTGGTCTAAAGTTGAGGCATGACATCGCCCGACCGCACCGCCGTAACAGCCAAAGCAGCTAAAACAGCCATCAAAGACTTGCGCGGCCTGAAAGCCCTGAAACTGGACATCGACAAGCAGGTGCTGCTGGCAGCCGAACTACAGGCAGCCCGACTCGCCGCCGCTCGTCAACTGAAAGCTGAACAAGAACTTTTCGCCCACAGCATTGGTCCCATCAAAGCGCTGCCTGCAAAGCACGGCCCGGGTCAGAAAGCGCAGATCAGCATTCCCCAGCCGCCGCCTATTGCCTTACAACTTCAGCTCGACGAGCAGGCCGTCATGCGGGAAGCGCTGTCAGACGAGTTTGATGGCGACGCGCTGCTGGACACCGACGAAGCGCTGAGCTTCAGGCGGCCCGGCATCGGGGTAGATGTGGTGCGCAAACTGCGGCGCGGCGCTTGGCGCATTCAAGGCCAGCTCGACCTGCACGGCCTCCGCCGCGACGACGCCAGAGACACGCTGTCGAAGTTCATCCGCGACGCCCAAAAAACCGGCTGGCGCTGCGTTCGCGTTGTCCACGGCAAAGGACTCGGCTCACCCGGCAAAACGCCGGTCCTGAAAGGCCGCGTGCAAAGCTGGTTGATTCAAAAAATAGAAGTGCTGGCGTTTGCACAAGCGCGGCCAGCCGAGGGCGGCGCGGGTGCGCTGGTGGTCTTGCTGGCGCCCAACTGAAAAAGCTTGCAACGCAGCTTGAAGCTCAGCGCTCCTGCAGCCGGTTGATGTACTCCAACAAAGCCAGCAAGCGCGTACGAACCATCGCTTCCGGACTGACCGGATAAGGCGTGTCCATGTAGTATTCAGCGTCTTTGATGCGGTACTCCC